>NZ_JAQISY010000027.1:0-19543 GCF_028618465.1 Bartonella sp. MM73XJBT
AAAAAAATCCGTTGCAGAAGAAGGATGATGGGGCTTTCGCAAAAAGCATTGGGGTGCCATTTGGGAGTCAGTTTCCAACAAATCCAAAAGTACGAAAAAGGGGTTAATCGTGTGGGGGCTGGACGTTTGCAAGAAATTGCCAACATATTGGATGTTCCAATTCACTTTTTTTATATGGATATTGCAACAAAAGAAACGCTCTCACAGCAGAGTTATGCAGAAATCTTTAGCGAAAAAGAAACTTTGCTGTTGAAAAACTTTAGAGAGCTTAAGCCCAAAAAACAAAAAGCTCTTTTGTGGTTGATTTCTGATGAGAATAAATCACTTTTTAAGACATAAAAAAATCTTTTCATCTTTATTGCCAATTTCCTGAAATTACTTTACTAATGAGGAGATTTTGGTCGTTTACGCAGCGACCAATAGGGATTCAAAAAACCTAAGCTCTAGCGTAAAATTTACTCACTTTGTGGGTGTCCCGGGATTCCGGGAGTTTTTGCCATGTCCAGGTGCTTTCCAGCACTAAAAGCAAAAAAACTGACTAGAGCTCAGTATTTTGACTCCCGGAATACCAATGCGAGGGCGCTCGCAACCGGTGGAGGGGAAAGCTAAGTGAAAAATCCACATATTAATGATATTTCTGTAGGCAAAAAAATCCGTTGCAGAAGAAGGATGATGGGGCTTTCGCAAAAAGCATTGGGGTGCCATTTGGGAGTCAGTTTCCAACAAATCCAAAAGTACGAAAAAGGGGTTAATCGTGTGGGGGCTGGACGTTTGCAAGAAATTGCCAACATATTGGATGTTCCAATTCACTTTTTTTATATGGATATTGCAACAAAAGAAACGCTCTCACAGCAGAGTTATGCAGAAATCTTTAGCGAAAAAGAAACTTTGCTGTTGAAAAACTTTAGAGAGCTTAAGCCCAAAAAACAAAAAGCTCTTTTGTGGTTGATTTCTGATTATGAATAAATCACTTTCCTTTTCTATTATCGTTATGCGTTGCGGGTGAAAAACTGTAAAATATCTCCAAGATTTTCATCAGACAGCATTGATTGCTCAGTAGGTTCTCGAATTCTTTTATCATTATCCGATGGGAGGAGAGAGTTATGGGATTTCGTATTCCAATGTTTCACTTTCCCATCAACATGACCAGATTTTGTGAGGCTGTTATTTTCAAGAGATGCATGACATGTTACCATCTGATTGTGCTATCAATTTCTTATTTCTCGCGTTTGGCGGCTCTTGTTGTAGGCTTTAAAAGAGCAGAGTTGCTATGCCTGCGTATGTGCGTTTGGAGAAGTTTGCGGTTTTGCTGTTTTACAGATTTACGACCTTGCGGATTTATAGTTTTGAAATTTTGCGGGTGAGGCTCTTCTCAGATGATGTGATGGGGAGGAAAGGGAATATGAAGTGTTGAGGTGCATTGCTACTTTTTACAGTTTTATGTAAATGTTGAAAAGCGTAAAAATATATATCTGTAAAACAGTAAAGAATTTATAGATTATGCCGCTTTTGTAAGCGCTCAGAGTGCAGGGTTGATAAATCCGTAAGAGTGAGTTGTTGCGTGGGGGCTTTGCGGAGAAGATTTACAGATTTGTAGATTTACGATTTTGCAGATTTATGAGGCATCAAATCATGTGTGGAAGAATGAAGAGGGAGTATGCGTGGGGTGTTTTTGCGTGGGGTGAAATTTGCTCTTTGATTGCAGGGCGTTGGCGGAGATGTATGCTCGTACAGAGTTGCTATGTCTGCGTATGTGTGTTTGGGGAAGCTTGCGGATTTGCTGTTTTACAGATTTACGACCTTGCGGATTTATAGTTTTGAAATTTTGCGGGTGAGGCTCTTCTCAGATGATGTGATGGAGTATGAGAGCGGTTTTTGCAGTCTTTTGTTAAGATTTTGTGGTTGGTCCCGTTAATTGAATGATGTGTCTCATTTTGCGTTGTAGTTGAACAGAGCTGCTACCATGTTTGGTGCTTACCGAGAGTGTTGTTGTGGCTTTTATTCCAAAGTGTTGGCGAAGTTTTGGAAGCTGGCGGCTGTGCTTAAGAAAAATGTTATTATGCATATGAGCTGTGGAGAGGTGTGAAGAGTTGTATGGGTCTTATAGGGGTGTGGCGGGATAGGATATGAATTGTGGCGTTTTTGCGTGGGGTGAAATTTGCTCTTTGATTGCAGGGCGTTGGCGGAGATGTATGCTCGTACAGAGTTGCTATGTCTGCGTATGTGCGTTTGGAGAAGCTTGCGGTTTTGTGAGAGGGCTCTTCTCAGATGATGTGAGGGAGTATGAGAGCGGTTTTTGCAGTCTTTTGTTAAGATTTTGTGGTTGGTCCCGTTAATTGAATGATGTGTCCCATTTTGCGAAGTGGTTGAACGGAACTTTTGCCATATAAATGGACCGATGTATGCTCTTGTTGGAGAAAATATTTGAATTCGCTCAGATTATTGCCAAGAAGGTTGATCATTTGGCAATTGCTGTGGCGGTGCGTGCTCCCTAAAGGAAGACCGCAAATGGTACGGATATGCTGTTCAAATTGCGACGTTACGCATGCCTTCTGCGTCCAATGACCAGAATTATGAACACGAGGGGCCAATTCATTCACTAAAAGACGCCCATCTATGAGAACAAAAAATTCAATGCAAAGAACGCCAACATAATTTAAGGCTTCCATCACTCTCACACTGATTTCTTGTGCTGTCTGTTGCACCTCAAGCGGAACATGCGAGGGCACAAAGGATTTATGGAGAATGCCGTTTTTGTGCTGATTTTCAGGGCAATCATAAAAAATATGTTCTCCTTGTTTGCTGCGCGCTGAGAGTACTGAAATTTCCGATAAAAAAGGAACAATTTCTTCTAAAATTAAGGGCTGTTCTCGAAAAGTCGTGAAAGCTTCTTCAAGGGCTTGCTCATGGGGATGATCGAGCATGATCTGGTTTTTGCCATCATAACCAAAACGACGTGTCTTCAAAAGACCACGCTCACCTAATGCTGAGAGGCTTGAAAGCAGAGAAGGATAATCATCAACAGTATACCACAATGCTGTGCTAATGCCTTGATCACGCAAAAATTGCTTCTCAAAAAGCCGATCTTGCGTAATCTCCAATGCTTTGGAGGAGGGATAAACATTCTTAGCTTGCTCTACATATTGAACCGTTGAAAGCGAAAGATTCTCAAACTCATAGGTCACAACATCACACAGAGAAATAAAATGATCTAGTGCCGATTTATCATCATAAGAGGCAACAATATGCTCGTTTGCTGTTTGCGCCGCTGGACAATTCGCTTCAGGGCAAAAAACCACCGTGCGAAATCCTAATTCTGCTGCCGCTATGGCAAGCATGCGCGCCAACTGGCCACCGCCTATTAAACCAATTGTGCTTCCAGAAGGTAACATGGCAAATGGATCTCTAGGAAATGCACTGAGGGCAGTAGGCATGCAGGCTGTGTTGGTGGAGGTGCCAGTTGTGGTGGGCGTGTTGAGTGTGGCGGTTGTGGTGGGTGTGTTGGCTGTGGGCGTGTTGAGTGCGAGAGATGTGTTGGATATGGCGGGCGTGTTCGATGTAGAGGGCGTGCTGGGTATGGAGGGTGTGTTGGAAAGTTCTGTCATTTCAAGCCTCAATTATCGGAGTTTGTGCAACACTTTCTGTTTGTTTTTGGCGCCAATCTTCTAGCCGTTGTGCGAGGGTATTATCGTAAATTGCTAGAACTGCGGCTGCTAAAAGTGCCGCATTAATCGCACCTGCTTTGCCAATGGCTAATGTGCCAACCGGTATGCCTGCTGGCATTTGCACAATGGAAAGAAGGGAATCTTGACCAGATAAAGAATGTGAATGCACTGGAACGCCAAAAACAGGAAGAGGGGTGAGCGCTGCGAGCATTCCTGGAAGATGAGCTGCTCCTCCCGCGCCGGCAAGCAATACTTTAAAACCTGCTGCTTTTGCCCCTTTGGCAAATTGATAAAGCCGTTCAGGGGTTCTGTGTGCCGAAACAATATGGGAACTATGAGAAATACCAAGGCATGTTAAAATATCTGCACTATGGCACATGGTTTGCCAATCCGATTGGCTGCCCATTAAAATCGCTACATCACATGATTTTTGACTCATTTTACATCCTTTACAAGTGGTTAAGGCGATTCTTTCCCTTTATCCTTGTAAGAGTTTTACCTGCTCTTTGCAAAGTTAATTGATGGTAGAGTAACAGTTTTTCAAGAAAAATTGAGCGAAAAATACAGATTTTACAGGAAAGCTCTTTACAGAAGTTTCGAGCTATTTACTGAGAGTTAAAAAAAATATTGATACCGCTTTATTCTTTAAGAAAACTCCGCCTTAGCATTATGGAGGTAAAAGCATCAATCATCTGCAATTTACCTCAAAATAATTGACGCTCAATGCACAAAAACATCATCCTCATGCAAATATAGCAGACTCTTATATGTGATATTTCATAATGGAAGAGTAGCAATGTGATTTGTTGCTATCTATTCCGCAAAAAAATAAAAACCCAACTGCGTTAACAGAAGGGTTTTTGAGAAGTTATCTTACGATAAATTAAATTAACATAATGTAATCCCAATTTAATTTATCGTGATGCATTCTGCAAGAGAAATTTTGTAGAAACGAGATATTTTTTTCATTTTTTTGCCTCTAATAGAGAGGTTAAAAACGGTTATGGTTAATAAAATCTCCGGAAGAAAGTTAAATGCGCATCATATAGAATTTAGAAAATTAGCAGAAAATGCTGAAATGGGTTCTGTAAGTCGGGGACAATTAATTGGATTGGCTAAAAAATTAGAGAGGGCTGGTTTTATACGAGAGACAGAAGCTAAACTTCTCTTGGCTTTATTGAATACAGCTTCGACATCTTCATTTGAAAAAGGTGGCGTTCCTATCGTTTTTAAAAGCAATTACTGTCTTGGTAAAGAAATTTGCCGTAGTGAATCACGCGTTAGTATATTGCTTTCACGTCTTTATGATTGCGGGCTTGTTGTTATGCGGGATTCTGGTAACTTTAAACGCTATTCAGTGCGAAGCCGTGATCATGGAACTATAGCAGCTTGCGGTATTGATTTACGTATTCTGGTTGCTCGATACTATGAACTTAAACAGAAAACTGATGAAATCATAGAGGCTCAAAACAAACAAAAGGACGCTTTGCATTGTTTTCAAGGGTTGGTGCGGCAAATTAAAGCCTCTTTTGCATCAATTGAAGCTACACCATTTACATCAGTGCTTCTTTCTCGAATGCAAAAAATTGTTCAGATTGTTGGTCGTCCGGCTAAAGCTTCTTATGAAAAATTGCACAAAGCGATAAGTCTTTTTCAGTGGATTTTAGAGAGATTTTTAAAGCAAAAATCACAAAAAACGAAATACAGGCATTTCGCTGACGAAATGCACATAGAATATACAACCCTTAAACCTAATTGTAATTGTAACAAAAAGGAGTGTTCAGATTTTTCTGAACACACTCAAATTAACGACATGACCTACGGTCATGAAAAAATAGCTTATGAAAAAACAGAGAAAGGCAAAACTGAAACCACTTTACCTCCAAAAAAGAATAAATCGCTTCAAATTAAACCAAAATTTTTAAAGGAAGCGCTGCCTAATACTGCAATGTTCCTCGAAAATGGTTTGCAATCTGAAAGGGATTTAATTGGTTCTATGGAATTTTTAGCCAAAATGAAGGGGATTTCTTCTCAGGCAGTCGAAGAGGCTAAAAAAACTATGGGGCTTCAAAAAGCGGCTCTGGCTATTGCCATCATCTTCGAAAACATTGTAAAAACCTCGTAAAATCATCTGGAGGATATCTTCGTGGTATGATTGCCAAAGAAAATCGTGGGGAATTATATCTCGAACGTTCTTTGCATGCTTTGCAGAATGAAGCTTTTGAGGAAAAACTGAATAGTTGGCGCATACAAAACACCGAACAAAGCATCCAATTAGACAAAAATAATCAGAAAAATGCTTTGTTTAAATCCCAATTGAATGAAGTGCTGAAAAAATTAGAAATACCAAAACATTCAGTCAAATTTTATAATACTTAAGCTAAAAAATGCGTTGGTGTTCTATACAAGCAACATAAAGTGTTTGAAGCTTTCTACAAAGCCGGTGTTATCAAAGGAATTAGAGCTACGGTGCTCGTTGTGCAAACAAATGACAATTATCAAAAGCTTTAAAATATAACAAACCTAAGATATATCTGCCTTCTGTGCGTTTATATTTGTATTTCTTGTGAGAAGTAATTGAAATTTACATTACTTTTTTATATATATTCAATCATGATATTTATAACAAGAGGATTTTTCTATGCCTTCATTAACTGTTACAGAAAAAGGACAAATTACGCTGAAGCGCGATTTACTACAGCATCTTGGGGTTAAAGCTGGTGAGAAGATTGACGTTGATAAGTTACCAAGTGGTCAACTTCGTATAAAGGCATCGCAACCTACAAGCACTATTGAGAGCTTTATTGGACGATTTGCTGGAAAACTAAAAAAAACACTGACTATTGAAGAAATGAACGAAATTGCTGCTTCTCATTGGGCGGGGGAAAAATGAAGATTGCTGTAGATACAAATGTTCTCGTTCGTGCTGTGTTACAAGACGATAAAAAGCAGGGGGAGGCGGCAAGCAAGATTTTAAGAGAAGCTTCACTCATAGCTATTTCTTTACCTTGTCTTTGTGAACTTGTTTGGATACTTCGTAGCGGGGCAAAATTATCAAAAGAAGATATCGCCGAAATGTTAAGAGATTTGCTTGTAACCAGTAATGTAGTCATGAATCGACCAGCTGTTGAAGCAGGGCTTGCTATCTTTGAGGTTGGTGGAGATTTTGCTGATGGTATTATATCCTATGAGGGGAATTGGCTAGGTGGTGAAACCTTTGTTTCATTTGATAAGTTAGCAATTGATCTATTAAAGCAAAACAGAAAGTCTACAAAACTCCTTTCTTAATGAATAAGTTATGATTGCAATGATGTCGTTGGCATATCAAATTTATAATACTGAATATAAAAAGCGCGTTGGTGTTCTATATAATCAATATAAAATATACATATAACATAAGAAACGCTCACATAAAACATATGCTTAATTTATGAATAACATAAGTTTTCTATATATTGAACATGATACGTAAAAAGTCCTTATTTCCATAAGATCTATAGAAAAATAATTGATAATCCGGTATAATCGGGTATATAATCCGGTATGAAAATAGATACACTCAAAATCACACAAGAATTATTATCCCTTATTTCTGAGATTGATGAGTTCAAAGGTGCGTGGCGCGCTTTTGGAACTCTTGCTCCAGAACGTTTGAATGCTCTGCGCCATATTGCAACTGTTGAAAGTATTGGATCTTCTACGCGTATTGAAGGAAACAAATTAACAGACCGTGAAATTGAAAAGCTTTTATTAAACTTAGAAATTAAAAGTTTTAAGAGCCGCGATGAACAAGAAGTTATTGGTTATGCAAAAGTTATGGAAATAATCTTTCAGTCTTGGAAAGATATACCTATTACAGAAAATCATATTAAACAGCTGCACCGTGATCTTTTATATGAGAGCGACAAAGATGAACGTCATAGAGGAGAATATAAGATATTACGTAATGATGTAGCAGCATTCAATTCTGAAGGTAAAATGGTTGGTATTGTTTTTGAAACAGCAACACCATTTGATACACCATACCGAATGCAAGAACTTATTGATTGGTTTAATAAAACCAATGAATTAAATAATCTTCATCCTTTACTTATGATTGCTATTTTTAATGTCACTTTCTTAGCTATTCACCCTTTCCAAGATGGGAATGGACGCTTAAGCCGTATCTTAACAACTTTGCTTTTGTTACAAAAAGGCTATGTTTATGTACCATATTCATCACTTGAAAGCGTCATTGAGAATAATAAAGAAAGTTACTACCTAGCTTTGAATCAAACGCAAAAGACAATTTATACGAAGACACCTAATTGGGAACCTTGGATACTGTTTTTTTTACGTGCTCTACAAAAACAAAAACGCCAATTAGAAATGAAAATAGAAAGTGAAAAAAATGCTCTTTTGGCTTTATCTGAATTGGCTCTTCATATTCTTGACTATGTTCGTGATCATGGGCGTGTTACAACCCGTGATATGGTGCGTGAATTTGGTGCAAGTTCCAATACACTTAAAGCAACTTTTGCATCATTGGTTGAAAAAGGCTTTTTGACGCGTCATGGAGGAGGACGATCAACTTGGTATAGCTTACCTTAATTTTATGCTCTGGGAATTTAAAAAGCGCCCATTGCGATAGCTAATCGCCTTTTTTGTAAGTATTCATTAATATCTCTAAAAAATCACCATGGCGATAGCGCTCTGGTTTTGCCATAGATTTAAAACGCTTAATTATAGCAATACTAGCTTTGATATTTATTTGTGATTCATCTGATTGCTCACGACTTGGAAAGGTTACAGCCCTATCTATTTCTTTGCATTCTACAGTATTTAAAGCAGTTTTAGCTTGTCGTGGTTTAAACTCATCAAGTTCTGAAAAATCTAATGTTTTTCTTTCTGTACTCATTTTATAATTTTTTTGTTTAACTTGTTTGGGCTTTTTTAAGCTTTGCAATGACTTCGGTAACAAATGCTTCAACATTACTAATTGCTGTATAGAAAAAAGTTTTTTAATGATATACGACACTTTAACCATTTGATAAATAATAATTTTATTACAAAAAAGTTTAAATATTTACTACGTATTTTGTGTGTAATTATTATTTATATAATTTTCAATAAGACGATTAAGAAAATCACCACCATCTTCATTAAGATCATCGGCTAAAGACCAAAATTTATCTCTTACTGTTGGTTCAAGCGCAAGTGTTAATCGTGCGGTTTTTAAGCTACGCCGTCTACGACCACTCCCTCTAATATGTGTTTTTTCTATGCTATGACGCGTCGTAAAACCATTTTTTTGACTTATCTTATCTAATTCTTGTTCGTTTACTTTTTGTGCCTTTGTGAACGGTTGTAAATTTTCAAAATTCGGCAATGAAATTTCAGCTCTCTTTGTCATGCTACTTTACCCTTTAATAAATTTTCACTATCCAATATTTCTACAACAGCATTAGCAAAAACCGTTGCATTTTCTTGTGCGGCTTGTGGATTGTTTACATCAGAAGGTGATAAATCAAAGAGAGAGCCCCCTATTTGAAAAAGAGCACTATAAGCTCCTCTTTCAGTTAACGAAGCAGATAAAATAGGAATATTAGCTTTTTCTAATGTTTTCTCTATATACTGAGATTCTCGACTGTTTAAGGCATTCGTCATTGAAAATACAATACGAAAAGGTATTTCTCTTTTTAAAAATTGACTCTGCTGTGTTATCAAAGCAATGATTTTTCCTATTTGGTCTCCATCAAGTTGTTTTTTTCTCATAGGAACTAAAACTAAATCAGCTCTTCCTATAGCAAAAGAAGCAGCAAGCTTAGCAGAACCTTCAAGATCAACGATAACAAATGGAAACCGTTCTACAGCATCATCAATACAAGAAACAATATTCTGTTCTGTAATATTTCCAGAAACTTCTATGTTATTTGGCATTGTATCCATAGATCTTTTCATCCATGTCACAAGAGGTTGATTTGGGTCCGCATCGATTAATTTTACCTTAGATCCAGCTTTAGCAAAAACATTAGCTAACACTAATGCCATTGTTGATTTTCCAACACCACCTTTTGTGGAACACATAGTAATGACTGGCATTAAGATATTCCTTATTTAGTGAATAAACACTGAATAAATAGCATATATTTATTACATATTTATTAATTATAAAAAAAATATTACGTATTTTATACGTACATAATAAATATTTATTATGTACGTACAGTTAATGACAATAGGGTATAATTAGGTATATATTCTGATATGCAAACAGATATTTTATCAGCTTAGTTTACCTTAATTCTTCAATGCTTTTGGCATGGTAATGAGTGGTTTAATTTTGGTAGGCTTGATATTTCTGCGTTCAATAAATAAGCGCAAGGTATTCACACTAACGCCTAACGTCTTGGCAATACGGCTTTGTGACAACCCAACATTTATAAATGCTTGAATTTCATCAATGTGATTGTCCAGCTTTAATTGTGTAGCAATATTTCCCTTTGGACGTCCTAGTTTTATTCCTCGTTGACGTGCAACATTTAAAGCTTCTTTTGTGCGCTCTTGAATTAAATGTCTTTCAATTTGCGCTACCATACCCAATACAGTTGCGATGATATCACTTTGTAGACTCCCGTCTATGACGAGGTTTTGTTTTGTCACATGAACAATCAAACCACGTTCACTCGCGGCTTTGAGAATTTCTAAGACAGCAAGAGAAGAGCCAGCAATACGAGAAAATTCGGGTGTTAACAACACGTCTCCTCGTTTTGCTTTTTCAATTAATGTTCCAAGTTTACGCTTGCGCCAATCCTTTCCTCTGTTCGCAATTTCTTCTTCAATATGGAGTGGTGCAAAGCCATGTTTGTTAGCATATTCTAACAATCCAAATTTTTGATTTTCTGTATCTTGTCCGTCACGAGAAACACGTAAATAGGCGTAAAATTTTGGCATGTTCAGTAAAAAGGTCATTTTAGATTAAAACTGATATATTTTTATTCAAAAAAAATGTCAATTAAATATATCTTTTTATATCAGAAAAAACGATCGTTTTATTTAATAGATAATCCATCTTTATCAAAGATAAAAACAAATACCTTTTTAAAAGTTCGTGGGGATTTGATTGATTAGATTCAATCATTAGATTAAAATTAAAAGACAGATTACAGAAAGGAATTTCCTATGAAAAAGAAATTACCCAAAAGTTATATGACTGATGCTGAACGTGAGGAATTACGAGCAGGTGGATTAGATCAAGACTGTATTTACACTGCTGAATCAGAAGCAGCCGCTAAAGCAAATGACGATAAAGCAGTATGGGAATGGTTAGCAATGGTTGAATTACCTGCTCATACACTTTTGTTTCTTAAAAAGCGGCGTGGTGCACAATTTATTCGTGATATGGGATTTTGTACCAAGAATGCTGATAAAGAATATGGTCCCGATTGGTTAGATAAAGGTGTTGTGATAGGAGGTCATCATTTCTAAAGAATTTGAGGAATTAGATTGGATCTTATCACAAGAAGATAGCTATGTGCAAAGTCTTGAAAAAGTATTGATTGCTAAGAAACTACACAGTGTGCGAAGTGATTTGTGTGGTTGTCTTCATAACATTGGGAAAAGTGGTGATTTATCATCACTTCTTGGTGCGGAACGTAGTCTTGTAGAAAATGATTTGCTAAGATATGCCAATAGTAAGGCTATGATTAGTAGTCTTAAAACAGCATTAACGGAAATAGATGTTATTAAGAAACATGTGGTGCTTGTGTTGGTAATCCTGCACAATATAAAGTGATCAATGAAGCTTATAGTTTATCCAAAAATCGGAAAGGTGATTTGCGCTTTATGATGAAGCAAGACAAGCATTGGCATCTCACTATACACGGTTGGAAAATCTCGACAAGGCGCATTTAATAGAGGTTGAAAAGTCTATTATTGATATACGGCGGGATAATATAAAGATAATGCAAAAGCTCTATGAAAAGATGCAAGCCAAAGCTGTTGGTAGAGATCTCTCATACAAATAAAGGTCATTCCCTTTTAAAAAATCGAATGTATAATCTTATAAAAGAAACAATAGAGTTTGATTTACGGTTTCATCAACAAGTCCAACTTGGAATAGATTCTGCTAATGCGGGTGATGTCGTATCCTTTGAAGAAATATTGATGTAGAAGCAGATAAATGGCGCTCGGAAATACAACGTAAGATAAATAGATAAAATTTGATCAAAAAGACTATGCTTATCGTTGTACAGACTATTTAAAGCGGTGTCATATTTTTATGGGAAAGTAAACTATTTGTAGTTTTGTTTAATCTATTATGAATATCAAAATGTCGTACTTATAGCCTCCAAAATGTATTTTGTGCTAGAAAAGTTTTTTAAGAGCTATTAAAATATGGTTAATAAATAGTAATTCTATTATTTAGGTTGTAAAGGGGATTCAATGACTCACAATTAAATAACTCTCATCTTTACCAGAAGTATCACGCTATTTGGTATAAGCTTTTGAATAGTTTGGCGGCATGTCGGCGATAAGACAGTACAAATAACCAAGCTACTGTTTTCTTATTGCGTTGGTTATAACTGCACATTCATGACGTAATCAAGAAGAAAAAACCAATACAACAATACCCCCCATAAAACCTTTGCCTTATAGGACAGACAAAAGCATTTTTCACATTTTATGCGAATACCGAATTAGCAAAATCTGTTCTGTAATGCAAGTAGCAGGAAGGGATTTTATGCATTTTAAAAATGCTGCAATAAGCAATGCTTATGCATTGCATACAACAGCTCAAAGCATTACACGTGCCTTGCGTGGGGTTTGGCATGGGCATTATGGAAGTGCCCGTTGTCCAGCCCATGATGATCAATTGCCTAGCTTATCCATTGTCAATGGACATGATGGGCGTCTCTTACTCACTTGTTATGCGGGTTGTTCTTTTAGAGAGATCATACAAGCGCTTAGAAGAATTGGCTTGCTGGGGAAACAAGCCTTTGTTGATAAAGCTTATGATCACACGCTTTCTTTCTCAAAACAGTTTTCTGCTGATCTCAAACGAGTAAAACAGAAAGCAGAAAGCGCAAAAAAGATTTGGCAACAAAGTCAACCAGTCAAAAATACTTTAGCAGAAACCTATTTACGTATGCGGGGTATTACTTGTGAATTGCCTGCTGATTTACGCTTTCACGATAAATGCCATCACCCATTAGGAATGACACTGCCTGCGTTGGGGGCGCTTGTTATTTGCGCCTTTTTATTATTTGATACCATACGCTTAAAGAGCAAGTAGATAAAAAAGAAGATTTCTAAAGTTCTCATATAACAGAGTAAATTAAATATTTTCAAAAAATAGTGAATGTATTTTCAATTAAGTTAAGTGATCCACAAGCGCATTTCAAATACGAATTGAGTCTATACAAAGACTACTTTAAACTGAGCTCATTATTGCCATGAAGCAATACAAACAAAACTAGAAAAATGAGAAATGAAGTTTCTTTGATTGAATGGAGAAAGAGATTGGTTATAAACCCGGCGGGGGAATTATTAATGACCTCTCTCTCCAGGAAAAATATATATACGAGAGATTTTAATTTAGCAATTACTTTTAAAAGCGTGTGAATAAATTAATGTAAAAAGCTTCAGTATAGCCAATGTATTGGATTAGAGATCTATACCGATAGCCTTGGCTTGCATTTTTTGTATAACTTCTGGATTTCTTTCAGATTGTCTTTTCTCGTACGAATGATTGACATTTTCAGCAATGTTAGATCTGCTTTATCTAGATTTGTAGATGCGGCGCCATTGCTTTTCGACCTTCATCATAAGGCAATCCGCCTTCACAATGCTTGAGTAGACTATGTCACCTAGAGCTCAAGATGAGAAAAAAGCATTCTATGATCTTTAACAACATCTATTGCAGTTAATATCGTTTTAAGGCTACGGATTATAGCTTGTTCATTGATATATTTGTTCTTCTAAAGGATAAAATTTCTACTAAAACAAAATATTGGTTTAAATTCTTGTATCATGATGCGTATTTCTTTAAAAGTTTTCTCTTAAATTATTGAGAAATTTATGAGAATATACCCTTCCTTTGAAGTTCATATCACCAATTGTATGAAAGATCGTCTCACTTTAACTGTAGAAAAATTTACTACCGGATGGTTGATATGAAGTTATTTTTAAAAAAGAGTCCCTTAGCTCTTTTTTCTTCTCTGTTTATTTCTAAAGTTGGTGATTATGCTTATGAAGTTGTTTTTGTTTTACTTGTCTTAGAATTAACAGATAACTTCTTTTTTACAGGGCTTGTGTATTTTTTTCGCTTTATCCCTTTCCTCTTTTTTGGTCCTATCGGAGGTTGGTTAGCGGATCATTTCTCTTTGAAGAAAAATATGATCTTCAGTGAATTGGTGAGATTATTCGCCTCATTACTCGTTTTGATAACCGCTATAACAGGGACTGCAAATATTATTGTGCTTATTTTTGCCGCAATATGTACAACGATCGGACGAAGTCTTTTTCAGCCAAGTTTTCAAGCTGCTATTCCCAGAATGTTTTCAATCAAGGATCTGACAAAGGCAAATAGTATTGCACAAATTATCAATGAAACGGCATCTGTCATTGGCCCTTTAGTTTGTTCGCTCTTGCTTCTTTTTGCCAATAAATCCGCCGTCCTCGTTTTTGATGTTTTTACCTATTTTATCTCTGTTTTCTTGTTATTGAATCTGATGAATCTCAATACAAGTGAGAATAAGTCATTCAATTTTCTCAAAATTTATCGAGAAACAGCTTCCTATCTTAAATATATTTCTACTGAAAATAAACATTTATTTATTACGCTTGTTGGCTCGTCGTTTGCTATTCTCTTTACTGGTGCTATTTTAAGATTTTTAATTCCAGCTTTTGTGCTTTCTGTGGGTGGAGAGGAAAGCCTTGTGAGTTATATTTTTTCTCTCATGGCTGTTGGAACTATTGTCGGTGGTTTGTTCTATAGTAAAATGATATTCCATATTACTTCGTTGAAGCTTATGGTCTTTTGGCTTCTCTATGGGGGTATTCTGTTTTTTATGCCCTTCGCTGCTCTCCTTTCTTTAAAATTCCTGCTCCTCTTCGCATTTGTGTTAGGATTTATTGGTGCATTTGTGGATATTAGTTTAGTCTCAGCTATTCAATTATACTCTCGTCGTGAAGATTTTGGTAAGAGTTTTGGAACGTTTTCAACTTTAGCAAATTCTGCTGAAGCCCTGTCTGGCTTTATTGCTGGACTTTTTGCCCTCGTGGGATTGTTGAGCTCTTTTTTAGTGATGTCTGCACTCATTATTTCCACTGGAATGGTGGGAGTGATAAAAATTAAGAAAAATAAAGAGATACACCTTTACACGATAGGAGATGACGATCATTGATCTCTTTGTTATCTCTATGTCATTTCTCTTTTCTCAGACGGTTCGTTCTTGATATTTGCAACAAAGCTCTCCCCTCATTGCTTTTTAATGATTTTACATAAAATGGTCTTCATTTGCTAAATTGTACAACGGTTGCTTTGTTTCTAAAAGTAACACGTCATGGGAACTTTTCTCTCTGTCAGGGAAAATGAGACAAAACATTGATTTATAAGAATAGACCGTTTTCTCTCTTAAAGTTTAAGAGTCTTGCAATATGGTAAGATTCTTTCATGTCAAATCTTCTCCTATGGTGAGCAAGCAAAATCATGTTCTTGCATGTTAACAGTGGGATTGGCGTGGGGAGAAAAACGATAGAAGGGGGGCAAAAATGCCTGTTATGAACCGTTGTATCAAGGATTGAGCTATAGGAGCAGTGGGCAAAGAGTATGATGGTGCCGGCTTATTCCTTGATAAGATAACAAAGGTGTTGAAATCCGTTGAGTGTATGGGAGAGACACTCAAGTGTTTCACTAAAAATGCAATAGAATTTGTCTGACTTGAGCAAATGTGTTCCTTTGGGATAAGTTCATTTATTTTTCAGAATATAATGGGATGGTTCCTGCAATTGAGCCTTCCTTTTGTGGCGTGATGTTTAAACCTTGGCATTAAAGGAGAAATCTCCTGTTCTGCTTTCACAATAAGATCTGCTGAGCGTGAGATTTGCGTTGGTAAGTGATCTTATAGATGAGAGAAAAGCCTTTTTATTTTGGCTTGCGGTTTATTGCTCTAGAAGCAGAGTTTGAGAACAAGACTTGTCAAAAACTACCACGAGAGTTGGTCGCTAATGGTTGATAGAACAGGGTTGGTGAAGAGGGGAGCTGTTTCTGCTTTCACAATAAGATCTGCTGAGCGTGAGATTTGCGTTGGTAAGTGATCTTATAGATGAGAGAAAAGCCTTTTTATTTTGGCTTGCGGTTTATTGCTCTAGAAGCAGAGTTTGAGAACAAGACTTGTCAAAAACTACCACGAGAGTTGGTCGCTAATGGTTGATAGAACAGGGTTGGTGAAGAGGGGACTAGAAGAGGAATGGCAGAGAGAGGATGGCAGAGAGAGGGCTAGAAGAGGGGTGGTAGAGAGAGGGAGAACATTTAATTGTGGGGTTTTCATCACATCGCATCATTTTTTGTTTGCTAAAGAGAGAATTTAGTCAGAATGCGCAACGAATGTAGTAATTTGAACCATTTTTTATCATAAAAAAGAGATTTTTATGGCAAAAGTAAGACAAAAGGAAGAGTGTTTTGTTTTGAAAAAAGAGAACTCAAAATCCCGATATTGAGCAAATAAGACTGATACTTTTGCATTTCAAATGAGTCTCTCATCATCAGGGGAATGTGCTCTTTATCTTTCTTGAGAAAGAGATATGCGGAATGAAACGCTTTGTGTTGATATTCACTTTTACTGTCCTATATTCTCCATTATCTCTTCTCTTATCGTTCAAAGACAATAAAAATGAATGATCAATTGTGAATAATGAACCTATGGTCTCTTTTTTGCCCAATTTTATAATATTTTACACATCATAATAAGAAAGGAGACTTTACGCTATGTTTCTTCCATTTTTAATTGCTTTAGGTACAGCAGTAACAACTTTATACGGCAAAAAAAACATAAGTTATGCTTTGTGGGCAGTTTTGTTAGTTGTCATTCTTCTCACTTTTAATCATCACGCAACTTCTACTTTAAATTTGTCTTTTTGAGAGAGTAGCCATGGAACATGTTGAACAAAAAAATCCTCATTTTGTTACATTGATGAATACCTTAGGACTTATCGGATTATCTATTGTCCTATTGGTGGCTTTTTATTATCAGTTGGTAAAATCTGAATTACCTTGTCCCCTTTGTCTGCTCCAACGCGTTGGTTTGATGCTGGCTGGGTGTGGATTCTTACTCAATATTCACCATAAAGTGAAAAATACACATTATGGTATGGTTATTCTTGGTTGTATGGTAACCAGTATCATCGCTGCAAGGCAAGTGTTTTTGCACATCACTCCAGATGATCTTGGATATGGTTCAACATTCTTTGGATTGCACTTTTATACTTGGGCTTTCATTATTGCTGTCCTTTGTATTCTCGCGGTTTCCGTTGTTATGATTTTGGGTGAATTAGCACACAGATTTAAAGAGTTCTCTCCTTTTCCAATATTGAGCAAAGTAGCGAGTTTCTTATTTGTCTTCTTGATTGCAGCAAACTTGGTTTCTACCGTGCTTGAGTGCGGAGGTGGACAATGTGCCGATGATCCTGTAAGATATGAGTTGTTGTCAAATTGGTTTCCCTCCTCATCTTAAAATGTTTTTTCTATAGATTTTCCGGATAAATATCTTAATGGTCAAAAAAGTGACAGCACTAGTTGTCACTTCTTTTTTTGCAAAAGCTTGAAAATTGACTGCAGATTTTTAAGCTTTTTCGTATATTTATAGGCATTTTCTGCTGCAAAAATAGTGTGGAGCGCTTAGTTCTTGTACGCTCAAAATTTAATGCTTATCTCTTATGAAAAACTTTTCTATTAAAATCTTTGTTTTTAAAATGAGAAGCTTTTTTATTCTTGTCTCTTTTAAAATTCTATGTTAGCTGATCCCTCGTTCAATGTTCATGGATGCGTGCAAGCTCTTGTAATGCTTCTAGAGCGTTAGGGTGAAAATTTAGAAAGTTGTTTTTTATAATTCTCTGTAAGGGTCTGTTTGTAATGAATGGACCTGTTTTTTTATCTATGTTCTTTGCTGCTCTATTTGGCAATAGAATGCGCTCTTTTTCCACTTTCTTGAATCGATTTATTATAGAGTCTGTCTTTTGCGTGTGAGGCGAAGATTTTCCTGTTGTTTCTAGAGAGAGCGAGAGAGGGGAAAATATTTCTCTTGTCTTTGGATGTCTTGAAAGACGCAAAATAATACAATTTCATATCATCAAATATAAGTCATTTTACCAAATGTGGGCCATTTTAAAATGTGTCGCATGCGGTGATAGGGATTATGCGTGGTGTCTCGCCTCTTTTTCAATTTTTCTGTGTGTTCATCAACAGCCAACCTTCATGCAGTCCACTTTTTTGAGACAAAGATTAAGACTCTTCAATGCTGTTCGAGCAGTTTTAGCTGTTGTATACCAAAGGAGGGTAAGGGTATTACGTATCTCTATGTGTGTAATTTCTGAAACGCGAATACAGCCTCATTTGCGGAGAATATGAAGTTTTAAAGATGAAAACCACTTCCCAGCCTTGCCTTATCTTTTCATTCAGCTTTACGGTTTTCAAATGTCTCTAGAGCAATGTTTTTTTATAATGGAGATTACTTATTGTTTCACGCTATTGTTTCTCTCGTTCTTTAATGGAGGTCATAACCCTCATCTAAAACAGGGCACTATTGGTTTGCATATTCAAGGGCTTTTTTAAAAGAAAACTTTCTTAAGGTATAAAAGACCATTTCACGGCGCCCATGAAGGGTATAACGATAAAGCCATTGAGCACTACCATCTTTACACTTATGAAAGCGCAAGTCGGCACCATCATACCATTTCTCTCAATGTTGCAAGAGTTTTTGGCATTTGAGAGCGTTTATGAGAGGTATTTTTACTCTTTTCTTGTCCAGTTTTTATCCACACGCCAGCCCCGCTTGTAACATACAAGGACATGATTTTGCTTGATTTACCATGGGAGAGATTTGAAATGAAAAAATCTTACGATATTTGGAGTTGTGGTTCAAGTTGAAAAGGATAATTCTATCATTGTAAATCACTGTTTTGCTGTCTACCAATAAATGAAAGTGCTAAAAATTATGCTCTATGAGGGAAGGGGCATGGGCTTGTATGAATGTTTGAAAAAGAGTGTGTTTTTATGCGTTGGTTCGTGCAAGCAAGGTATAGGGATCTCAAGAAGTAAGAGTTGATAGGTGAGATTTCTTTAAAGAGGGCAATGAAGTTTTAAAATAGCTGTTTAAAACATTCTTGTGTCACGCATTTACACATATCTACCGCTTTCTGTAAATCTTGAAAAACGGAAAAATGCTTATCTGTAAAAGCGTGGACAGGTACTGCATTCCCTGCGTTTGTTGGTGTTGATGTGTGCGGTGGAGAGATGGGGGTGTTGGCAAGGCAAAATGGTGGAGAGGTGTTAAGATGAGGCGGCGGAGTGTGTGAGAGCGGCTTTTGGTAAGGTTTTTCAAGTTTGAAAAGAAGAGGTGGTGGGGCGTTAAGGGGAAACGAAGGGTATGAGAGGGAGATGAGCACTGGGGATAAAAGTTTCCAAAGGGGAAAGAAAAATGTGCAAGGCGCAGATAAGGTGGGGCAAAAGGGAGTGTTGGAGGAAGATGAGGTTGGCAAGATATAAGCCCCATACAACCAGTGATGAGGATCAATAGCGCGGCATCGTGTTGAACAGAAAGATAGGCATTGTGTTGTGCCATTGACCATAAATGGGACAAGGATGCAGAGAGTGGTGGAGAATAGACCTGAGTGTATGG
>NZ_JAQISY010000028.1:0-11139 GCF_028618465.1 Bartonella sp. MM73XJBT
ACAACGATTATGTCAAATCTTGGGCTAGAGCGCTTTTTAGAGTGCAAAGGCTTGGAGCTTGTGCGGACAAATGTTGGGGATCGTTATGTGGTGGAAGCGATGCGCCAAAAGGGATATAATGTTGGTGGTGAAGCTTCTGGACATATTATCTTGAGTGATTTTGGGACAACGGGCGATGGGCTGGTGGCTGCTTTGCAGGTATTGGCTTGTATGCAGGAAAGTCAAAGCCCGATGAGTCAATTGTGTAAACGATTTGAACCTGTGCCACAAATTTTAAAAAATGTAACGATTAAAAACAAAAATGTGTTGAAAGAAAATCCGGTCAAAACGGCAATAGATCAAGCCGCACAGCGTTTGGGAAAAGCCGCACGATTGGTGATCCGTGCTTCTGGAACTGAGCCGGTTATTCGCATTATGGCGGAAGGTGACGCTAGAGACGTTCTGGATGCTGCGGTGGCAGAGATGATGGAGGTTATCACCCATCACGATGCCCTATCATAAAGGAATGCTTTCTTTTTTACAACGATTATGTCAAATCTTGGGCTAGAGCGCTTTTTAGAGTGCAAAGGCTTGGAGCTTGTGCGGACAAATGTTGGGGATCGTTATGTGGTGGAAGCGATGCGCCAAAAGGGATATAATGTTGGTGGTGAAGCTTCTGGACATATTATCTTGAGTGATTTTGGGACAACGGGCGATGGGCTGGTGGCTGCTTTGCAGGTATTGGCTTGTATGCAGGAAAGTCAAAGCCCGATGAGTCAATTGTGTAAACGATTTGAACCTGTGCCACAAATTTTAAAAAATGTAACGATTAAAAACAAAAATGTGTTGAAAGAAAATCCGGTCAAAACGGCAATAGATCAAGCCGCACAGCGTTTGGGAAAAGCCGCACGATTGGTGATCCGTGCTTCTGGAACTGAGCCGGTTATTCGCATTATGGCTTGAGGGTGACGGCTCTGGACGTTCTGGATGTGGCTCGTGGCAGAGATGATGGAGGTTATCACCCATCACGATGCTCGTTTATAAGCGGAAACTTTTTTTGAGGTATCGTGAAGGCTTTAGAATTATCTTAGCGCTCTTTGTGATGATGTGTAGATACATTCAGACAAAAATAGTTTTGAACAGTGGGGTAAAAAAAGCAAGGCGTTATTATCAATCTATGCAAGAGGCAATAGTAATATAATGCCTCTATAGACAATATAATTTTTACGCTGCGCTACAATATTTCGTTATAGAAGATAAGAAATTATCGTATCTTATGAACCTCTGAGGGTTGCTTTTAACGTTCTTCAAAAGCGTTTTGATCGTTAAATATTATTGATAACTTCTTCTTGGTTTTATCATATCATATATTGTGTTCAGTTCTATACAAAATCGGGCTATTTGTTTAGTGTTTTCGTTATTGCTGCTTCTCATACTAGATACGAGATCAATAATTTGTGTTTTGGAACTAATGCCATTTACACTTGAAGAATTCAGAAATTTTTTTGCATAATCAATCATAGGATCTGTAGAGTTCATGGACATATTATATGCCCAAATAAAATCGCTTTCTTTCCAATTATAGTCATTATGTAAACTACTTATGACATTAAGTAACATGTCTGATGATATCCCTTCATTATAATCACCGCGCAACAAATTAACAAAACGTCCACATAAAACAATAAGTATGTGACGGTGCTTTATAACGTCAAATCTTTGAGTTATATTTTGATAGCTATGGCTGTATACAAATTTTTTGCTTTTTCTTGCTTTTGAGAATGTTCAAAAGCTTCGTATTTTTCATTTACATATTCTTCGTAAAGTTTATCATATTGTTCTAAACTCTCTATACTCGCACATCCTAATAACCCTGATATCGAAAAAAGGTTATAGTTATAAATGTGATAGCATGTGTTACAGATAAGGATTTCATCATTTGAACCGTCATTATGATAATAAGGCTGTCTCGTTGATTCACACTGAATATATCAATGTGTGCTATTGGATCAATAAAGAAAGTACAATGCCTCTACAGATTGTATAATCTCTACGCGATGGAATATCTCATTATAAATTCAATAATGATTGTATCTTGTAAATTCATGAGAGAGAGCGCTTAATATGTTTTAGAAACATTTTGTACAAGAACATACACAGGTTAAAAATCATTCTTCAATTATACCAAGTTTTTTCAATTTCTTGACTCCATAGAAATTTACAGCAGCATAAAAAAAGATTACGATCATTGTTGGGATGATACTTAAGGAGATAAAAATGAAAGCTATTACTAATGCGCTTATTGTAATAAGCAAAGCTTTTAAGAATCCCCAGAATCTCAAACTCATATAAAAAAGACAGTGAATTGATATGAATGGTAATAATTCTGGTGGAATTTTGATAACATTAAGAACAATGATCAATACTATCAAGAAAATTGTGGGTCTATATGCTGCAAATTTGCTGATACTAGTCTTTTTTCTGCTATTCTGTTGGCTTATATTATTTTCAAAAGTTGCGTCATTATCTTTAAGAGTTTCATGATAAAATTGATTGTAAATAGCTCTTTTTTGAGGATCTTTAAGAACTTCATAGGCTTCGCAAATTTTTCTAAATTTTTGTTCCGCTTCCTTATTACTAGGATTATGATCAGGATGGTATTGCATAGCTAACTTACGAAAAGCAGATTTTAGCTGCTTATTATTGCATTCGCAACTTACACCAAGAATTCCATAATAGTCATCTTCATTTGCTATCATTATATACTACCAGTTGTGTATTGTTTTTATTTTTGGAGTATTGTTTAATCGATTCTCTTCTAATATATCAATATGTGTTATTTGTGTGGATAAAGTGTAGTAAATCGTATTTAATAACATTGTTGTGTTCAGCTATATGAGGATGAAGTATAGTTTGAAATCCCTATAGATGCGTTTTTTATTCTCTGGTGGGCTTTATAATATTTAAAAATACACAGAAGGCACTACACATGATAAAAGAATAAATTCTACCAAGAGTGGGTAAAAGCTATTCCTAACAAAATAACGCATCTTTTAAAGGAGGCAGTTATTAAAGCAGACGGACCAGCAGGCAGTAAATATGCTCATGAGGAGTTGACTTCTTATTGAGAAAAGCAAGCAATGTGGATTGTTCCATGGCTTATTTGGCATGTGTTTTGCCAAGATGTTGCCTTTGCAAGTGATAGGGGAGAATGAGGAACGAATGATAAGGCGTGTGGAAACGTCCCTTTTGTTTGCTGACAACAAAACAAATTAAAATTGTTCCAAAGCTTATTTAGATTTTTACAGGTAAAGCAGCAGTGCATGGGACTTGGGAGGATGAAGTTCAGAAAAGATAGGATCATTTGCTTGGAGGGTAGTTTTCATTGAGCTCCACCATCTTCATGCTTATGAAAGAGCGATCCGAGGCACCACTATTCTATTCACCAGTTCCAATGTTGCAACAGCCCTTGGCACTTAAGACGATTCATAAGAGCCATTTTTAGTTTTTTCTTTAAATGTTTTTATTCGTATGCCAATTCCGTAAAACAGAATGCCACCCAGTTGCCAATTTACGGGCTTGTTTTAAAGAGACATCTCGCAATGCTCCCAAGCCCATTTCACGGCGGCGCCCATGAATGGTATAGCGATAAAGCCATTGAGCACCGCCATCTTTACGTTTGTGAAGAAGCAAGCCAGCACCATCATTCACTTTGCCAGCTTCCAATGTTGCAACAGCTTTTGCATTGGAGAGCATGCATAAAAGGCATTTTTAGTTTTTTCTTTAAATGTTTTTATTCGTATGCCAATCCCGTAAAACAGAACGCCACCCAGTTGCCAATTTACGGGCTTGTTTAAAGAGACATCTCGCAATGCTCCCAAGCCCATTTCACGGCGGCGCCCATGAATGGTATAGCGATAAAGCCATTGAGCACCGCCATCTTTACGTTTGTGAAGAAGCAAGCCAGCACCATCATTCACTTTGCCAGCTTCCAATGTTGCAACAGCCCTTGGCACTTAAGACGATTCATAAGAGCCATTTTTACTCCTTTCTTATACAGTTTTTTCCCACACGCCAGCCCCGCTTTTGACGTGCAAGCGAATGATATTGATTGATTCAAGATAAAAAGATTTGAAATGACAGAATCTTACGGTATTCGAGGGTCTCATTCAATATGAATAACGCTAGATATATCATTATAAATCAATATTTTGCTTTGATTGAAATTTGGCAAATTGATTGGTTGTGGAGAGGGTGAAAAGAAGAGCTTGTAGGGAGGATATTGGTGAAAAACAGGGTAGGTGGTCTGTTTTTCTGACCTCACTCTGGTTATCTGTATTATGCTTGAGAGTGATGCGTGCGAAGTTTTGGATGTGGACCGCGAGAAAGAGGGGAGATGTTTATCAGCACAATGTTCTGTCACATGGTGGATAAGGAGATGGGGGGAAGCCGTTGGGCTGTTGTTGATTGTTGCCTTGAAAAATAATCAGATCCTTTGGCTTGCTGGACCATAATCTTGCGAACATTTTCATGACTTTATTATGCATAGAATGATAACAGCTGTTTTACTCTAACGAGGAAAATGATGTGAGTTTATTCTTTGTTGATCGAGAATAGAATCTTTAGAGGTTTATTGTGTGACAATATCAACAAAGGGAAAAAAAGGATGAGCAAAGGAAAAGAGAGGGTGTTTTCTCTCAATAGAAAGAAAACACCGCGGGGGTTAGGATGACACAATTGCATATCTTAATTTGAAAAGCGGTCTTTTTTATCTTTTTTCCACAGAAAATAAGTTGCAAGACCAAGTACTGGGACACTCAATTTGGCAAAAGGCAAATGTTTGCTTAAAAGCGTAAGACTGGAAAGTGTGGCATCTGTCATAAGCTGATGGCGTCTCTCTTCAGATTTCTTTTGTTGATCGTAGCTTTGGTAAGCTTTCAGAATGCGGCCAATGAAAATAGCGATACCTGCAAGAAAAAGCCAAATCAAAAACATCGTGCTAGCTGCTCTAAGAGGCGTCATGACCCAACAGAGGGCAAGAAAACCGATGATACATAAAAAAACTAGCGATATAAACAAGGAAATGCCAATAAATCCATAGCAAATTGCTTGAAGGCGTACTTGCTTAACAGTGCTTTTTAATCCTCCACCAATGAGGTGATTGAAAAGAGGAGCGATAAACTTATGCATTGCTTAACGCCGCAATAATTGAGAAAGAATAAAACCAACACCTGCTGCAAACAGAACGCTCTTGCCAGGATTTTTACGAACATGATGGTTCATGGTTTGTTCAAGTTCGCCGATTTTTTCTTTCGCTTGAGACATAATGTCTTCACTATTTTCTTTTGCCGAATTATAGAGTTCTTCAGCTTTATTTTTTGCTGCGTTCAATTTGCTGGCACCAAGATCTGTCAGAGTTGAAGTTATCCCTGAAATTTCACCACGTAACTTCTCTACCTGTCCTTGTAAATCTTTTTCTACTGTCGTTTTATTGTTCTGTGTTGTTTTATGATTTGCCATGATGCTTTTTCCCTCTCTTGATTTATTACGACTCAGTATTTGTCTCTTTTGTGTGTTCATAGTGATCATTTGCTTTGGAGTAAAAATTTTCACTGCTTTTGTAACGCTAAACGATTTTTTTGGTTCCCTCTCTTTGGGCAATTTAAAAATGTTTTTAGATAGAATGAATCTTGTTGGGAAACTTTTTGGCAATTTTATGTGATTATCCTTTTATGCCGTAAAACAGTGTCCAGCTATGGTGATATAAGGCATAGAAAATTTACATTTTTAATCTTTCTCAAGTGTGGAGAGCGTATTTCAGAACTGGGCTTGCTTGTCGAGCTCTATGGAAGTGAACCATACAAATGGTCAGCAGGGAAAACACGAGAGAAACTGGATTGTTTACAGACCAGTAGGGTGAAGAAGCTTTGTCCTTTGAGGTATCAGGAGGAGAGCAGTTTTGCTTGTCGAAGGGGATAACGAAAAATCCATAAAATACCGCATCTTTATGCTTATGTAAGCATATTGATACCATTAGGATGTTTGCTCGATCCCCTTGCTATCTATAGCTTTCTGTCTTTCCGCTTTGCTTCCTTTATATAGGATCTTCTTTTGGCATTGGGGGCATTTAAAAAAGTACATTTGAATTTTAAAACAGGATCTGTTTTGTGAGGTTTGTGAGATGATGATATCAATAGCAAGCAGGGAGTTCTGTTAATTGAGTGGGGGTATGCGGTTTATGCAAAATATTCCCAAACCGAACACTAGCGTATTGTGAATTCATATGCTTGTTTTAAAGAAGTCTTCAGCCATTTTATAACGGTGTTTGTGGATGGTGTAAAATCTTCTCGTGAAAACTATAGAGTTTATTTGGTATTAGCAATTTTTACACTTATGAAGTTGCGCAAGCTGCAAATTCGTAGATGCTTCATATCCCATGGTGTTCTATCTCTTGTCGTGGGAGTGATGGGTATGGGGGCTTGTTTAGTGATTGTTCTTTGTTCGTTCCTCTTGTGCTGTGCCAAGTAAATCTCTTTGTTTGTATCCGCAGTATTGAAGTGAAAAATATTTCTGTTTTTGGGTACAATTGTTGATATGCTCTTTGAGAGAGCGTCATTATACACCAAATCCGCATTTGATATACAGTTTGTTATTAAAGTTGTTTTTTCCACAATAAGCTGCTTTATCCGATAAATTGCCTTAAATTTATGAGAGAAAAATTCTTTTAAAAAGTCCTCTTGAAAGAGACATTTTCTGAAATAAAACTATACTTGATTTATCAAGTTTTATTTTTTAAGACGAATACAGAGTGACGTTAACAGGGACGGAGCGTTGTCGGAGAGTGATGCTACGGGGGCTGGTGACACAGCTGTAAGATTTAAAAGTGACAACCACAACCGTGTGAGACAAAAATGGAATCTGAGACAGTACCCTTAGAGAGCGCGTCTGCTGTATTGGCAACGTATGATCTTTCCCCTTTTGCTATGTTTATGGCAGCTGATTTTGTTGTAAAAGCTGTGATCGTTCTTTTGTTGCTTGCTTCTCTTGCATCTTGGACAATTGCTTTTGTTAAAATTGTTGAGATTACTGTGGCAAAACGAAGAGCGCGTCATGAACTTCAATTGACTCTTAATGCTCAGACCCTCACGCGTTTGGCTGCGAGTTTGAAAGAAAGCAAAGGAGCTGGTGCGCTCTTTTTGAAAGAAGTCCTTAAAGAAGTGTATCTTTCTACACAGCAGATCCATTTTGTTGGTCATGAGGGAACCAGTGGAGGCGCTCATGAAAAAAACACGGCAAGACAAGAGAGGCATCGGGGGATACAACAAGAAGCACTAGCCATTACTGGTGAACATTCCCTCTTTTATGAGGAGCTCAATCAGTATGACGAGGATGTGCGAGATATGCGCGATATGAATGAGGGTGTAAAGGAGAGGGTTCATTCGCTTTTGTCACGCTGCTTGCTTACTGTTGTGCGGCGTGTTGCATGTGGTAGCGCTGTTCTTGCAACCATTGGCGCTATTGCTCCTTTTGTGGGGCTTTTTGCTACCGTTTGGGGAATTATGAATTCTTTTATCGGTATTGCACAGTCTCAAACAACGAGGCTTGATGTGGTGGCTCCTGGAATTGCCGAAGCCTTGCTGGCAACCGCTATCGGACTTTTTGTGGCGATTCCCGCTGTGGTTATGTATAATAGCTTGATGCGCGCTTTGAGTGGTTATCGCAATGATTTAGGTGATATTGCTGCCGCACTTGAAAGACTCTTAAGCCGTGAACTCGATAGGCGCAGACAACAGAAAAGTCATAAAAAATGAAAGCAGATTTTAATGATCATTGGGATTTCGATGAGAGTGGATTACATAGCGAAATCAATGTAACCCCTTTTATTGATGTTGTTCTCGTATTGCTTATTGTTTTTATGGTGGCTGCGCCTTTGGCGACATCGGTTATTCCTGTTCAACTTCCTTCTATAACGCAAACACCTGCCGCGGTTCAACCTGACGAGCCTCTTTATGTGACTTTGCAAAAAGATCATGCCCTTTATGTTGGTGAGCATCTTGTCAACCCAACAACTTTTGTGGAATCCTTATTGAAGGAAACAAAGCAAAATCGAGAAACAAAGATTTTGATCAAAGCCGATAGTGAAATCGATTATGGGGCTGTGGTGGATTTACTCGGTCAAATTCGCGCTGCTGGATATAGCAAAGTCGGACTTATGGGATTGCAGAAATCTGCCAATCTGAGGGCAAAAGGGATAGCAAGTGATGGAACCGTAAGTGCTATAGGGCCGGCAGAGAACACAGCAGGAAACGTCACAAACGGTGTCATTGCGCCGCCCATAAGTGATGTGGTAAATGCCAAACCTGCTGTAAGGGGAAATGTGGCTCCTGTAGAGTAGAAACTATCAATAGAGAATTCTGCTGAAGTCTATTTTGTGCAACCAAGTCCTCCGTATCTCTGCTTCCCACATCGCTATTCTCTTTTTCATTTGCTGCAAGTTCATTTGCTGCAAGGGCATGAACATTGACTTGAAGAACCAGTGCAATGACTGTTTGGGCAATGCGCATGCCTTGTTCAATGGTAAAGTCTTCTTGTCCGCAATTGATGAGCAGAACTCCACAACGGGTGCATTGTCCTCTATGCTTCTTAGTGTTTGTGCATGGGGAAGATGCGTGGCTTATTTAGAGCATGGATGCCTTTGTGTTTCAAGCCAAGAGGACTCCTTGCAAAATAACAGCCATGGTAATCATTGCACTGTCTGCTTGCAAGGATGTGCGTTTTTTCTCACGCAATGTGCTGTTTAGTCATGACCTGTGGAACCAAAACCACCCGTACCTCTGCTTCCCACATCGGTATTCTCTTTTTCATTTGCTGCAAGGGCATGAACATTGACTTGAAGAACCAGTGCAATGACTGTTTGGGCAATGTGCATGCCTCGTTCAATGGTAAAGTCTTCTTGTCCGCAATTGATGAGCAGAACTCCACAACGGGTGCATTGTCCTCTATGCTTCTTAGTGTTTGTGCATGGGGAAGATGCGTGGCTTATCCAGAGCATGGATGCCTTTGTGTTTCAAGCCAAGAGGACTCCTTGCAAAATAACAGCCATGGTAATCATTGCACTGTCTGCTTGCAAGGATGTGCGTTTTTTCTCACGCAATGTGCTGTTTAGTCATGACCTGTGGAACCAAAACCACCCGTACCTCTGCTTCCCACATCGCTCTTGTCTTTTTCATTTGCTGCAAGTTCATTTGCTGCAAGGGCATGAACATTGACTTGAAGAACCGGTGCAATGACCGTTTGGGCAATGCGCATGCCTCGTTCAATGGTAAAGTCTTCTTGTCCGCAATTGATGAGTAAAACTTTGACTTCACCGCGGTAATCACTATCAATGGTTCCAGGCGTGTTGAGGCATGTGATGCCGTGTTTGAAAGCTAAGCCTGAGCGTGGACGTATTTGTGCTTCAAACCCAGGGGACAAATGAAAAATAAGACCCGTTGGAATAAGGGCGCGCTGTCCAGGTGCAAGAGTGAGTGTTTCTTTTTCACCAAGCGCGGCCCTTAGATCAAGACCAGAAGAACCCGCTGTGGCATAGTGCGGAAGTTCTAAGCCTTGTCCATGCTCAAGGCGTTCGATTAACAAAGTCACGGGTTTAGAGCGGTGAGAAAAAGCATTGTCTTGGTTGTTTAAGGGGGGAGAGGCTGGAGTGTGAGGCATGGTCAAAACATTTCCAAATTATAAGAGAGGTCTAAAATTATAAAACAAATGCTACTCTAGCAAAAGCTTCCCATAAAACAAACCAATAAAGGTCCATGGAGAGGGGTTGTCCCCAATACAGGTTTGTGGACGCTGGTTTTAGATTTTCTTATAAGAATATCTGTGCAAAAATAAAAAAACTCCCAATGATAAATTGTCATTGGGAGGGCATATAAAATCTTTTGGGGCTTGATAATAACAAGTCTGCGCGTGATGCTTCAATACTTGTCTGTTGCGTGTTTGTTTGGTTTTGCTTTCAGATACTCCCGATAAGAATCCCCGTGGCAAAAACGAGAGCACCACCAATGATAACTTGTAAAGATGCACGCCAAAAAGGAGTCGACATGAATTTATTTTGCACCCAAACAATAGCCCCTAGTTCGAAAAAAACAATGATAAAGGCAATCACTGTCGCCATATAAAAAGAGTTAATCAAATAAGGAAGCGTGTGACCTAATCCTCCTAACGTTGTCATAATACCGCTGGCAAGACCTCTTTTAAGCGGAGAACCACGACCTGATAACTTCCCATCATCATGGGCTGCTTCTGTAAATCCCATTGAAAGACCTGCTCCAATCGAAGCAGACAACCCGATCAAAAAGGTTTGATGCGTATCTCCTGTGGCAAAAGCGGCTGCAAAAATTGGCGCAAGAGTAGAAACTGATCCATCCATGAGACCAGCAAGACCAGGTTGAATCCATGTCAAAAGCAGCTGTCTGTGCGTTTTTGATGACTTTTTTGTCTCTTGACGAATCGTTTTGCTTCGAGAGTTTTTATGATGCTTCTTTGCCGTTACAAGAGTGGCGCGATTACATGGTGAGTCTACCGTTGAAGCCATTGCGCCTGCACGATTGCTACAAGAAAGGCACAGAAGCTCCTTATAATTTTCAAGCTCTCGCATACCCATTGCTGCAAAAATTTCTGCATGCTTTGAAGAATAAGGCTCTAAAGCTTTGGCATATTTTAAATAAAGAGCAGCATTTTGTTCTTTGGCTTTGAGTGTTCGAAGCATCACTTGTTGTGCTGAACGAAAGGACAGAGCTTTACGTTGTACAAATGAAAAAAACGATCTCAACATTTCCTGTTCCTTTGCACTTTAGAATAGTTCTAAAGATATAAGAGAAAAAAGAGCAAAGTCAATCTAAAATTAAAAAATTGTAAAGAGTCAGTGTGATGAAAAGAACAGCCTAGAGATGTAAAGGTTGCAGTGTTAAGAAAATAAAATTTGCTTAGATAAGAAAATAAAATAAGTCAGCAAAAAGGTGATTGTATGAAACGATGCCAGAAAAATGCAAAAACGAGAAAGGCTGGCGATTCTACCAAGGAATTGTGGTCATAAATGGGGAGAGATGGAGGTGAGAGGGGATGGGGGAGATTGTGCGGTGTTAGCTCTTGGAGATGATAGGGCGT
>NZ_JAQISY010000028.1:11149-18807 GCF_028618465.1 Bartonella sp. MM73XJBT
GAAACTGGCGACACTTTTTGCCGCAATATAAAAGCAAGCATATGAACAGGCTGGCAACCACATTTCAACTGGAAAATGAGAGAAAACGCATAGGGATTTTAGAACAAGAAGGAGGGTGGATGCTATTCAATTGGTTAAAGAGCTGAGTTTTACCTGTTGTTCTGCTTATTGCATTGAAACGACAACTGGCAGTTGAGAGGCAGGCATGCTGGTGTTGGGGAGGGGAGTACTCTTTATACTGCTCTGAAAAAGACTAATGGGAGCATTTTTCTCTGTTTTAAGAGTTGTTGTTCTTGTCATGGTTGCTCTTGTAAAATGGAGCAACCTTTGCTCTTAAGCCGTTTGCAAAGAGATAGCTTGAGAGGCGAAGAGATGATTTGAGAGCTCAAAATTTATCTGCAAAAGCTTTGATCTATAATGGTTGGGGTCATGCATTGAAGCTGAGGCAGTAGACGATATTGATATCCTTTGGGGAGGGCGACGTGGTTTTGCGTTGACTTCTGCTGTATTCCAAGCACATGTTAAGCTCTGGAGAGTTTTTTCTAGCAGAGGAATAGATGGAAGCTACCTGACCAGCAAGTAGATGCTTGCTGTGGTGATGGGTTATGAAGAAGCAGGGTGATAAGCTAGGCTTTTGCATGTGGTGCTTTGATGGCATATCTCTTGAGTAAGGAGGATGGGTCATAGGAGGTGTTCTGATCTGCAGTTATGGTTGATCATTTTTGTTTATTGGCGGTTTTTGTCAAAATATATCAGTAAAGAAGATGTGAAATCATAAAATGCTCTTTTTCTCTTTTTAGGTTGAGAGAGGAGAAGGAGTGGGGATGCCAGGACTAGTGGTATGGCAAGGTTTATGGAGGTCTGTTGTGCTTTAGAGGGGGGTGGAGAGCATGCTCCATGCTCTTTGGTTGTTATTTTTTAGAACTCAGCAGACCTTTTGAAGCAATATAAAAACTAGCAAGCATGTAAAGGAGGCTGGCAACCACATTCCAGCCGGCAAATGAGAGAAAAAGAAAGCGCATGGGGGCTTCAGAACAAGAAGGCGGGTGGATGGTGTTTAATTGGTTAAAAAGCTGTGAGACGTCTGTTGTTCTTCTCATGGCACTTAAACCACAGCTGGGGGGAGCTGGCCAAAAACCATATTCAACACCCGCATGGTACACTGCTAAGACAAGGCTGATGGTCATTAAGACAAAAACACACAAAAATAAAAGTTGTACCCAAGAAGAAATGCGAAAAAACCACGCTCCAAAACCTGCTAAAAGCAAAAATGGCAGTGCACTGTAATAAGGAAAACGCTCAATAAGGCATAAATCACAAGGAAGATAGCCTCCAATATATTCAAAACCAAGGGCGAGACCTATCGTGCTTGAGAGGCAAAAAGCAAGAAAAAAAGCCCATAAACTTTGCTCTTTGCGGCTTGGTTCAAGGTGAAGGTGCTTGTGCAAGATAGATTGAGAAGAAAAAATGCTGGACATGGAGCAGGTTCCTTAAAGTCAAAGCTGCTTGTTCACAAAAGCTATGAAAATTCCATAAGCAATTAGGACACTAACACAACCAATCAAGACAATCCATTTGAAATGACGGGAAAGAAAATTCATGGCTTGTTGGCCAAAACGCTGAATAAGCCAAGCAAGAAGATAAAAACGAGCACCCCTAGCAAAAATACAGGTGAGAATGAAAAGCCCAATATGCACACCCATAACACCTGCTAAAATCGTGACAATCTTGATAGGAGGAAGATGAAAAAAACCTGATGTGATCAGTAAAATCACCAGAAATTGCAGCGTTGCATGGTTTTTTAGGGCTTCAAAACTTTCAACTTTACCATAAAATTCTAAGATCGGTTTGGCAAGCGCGTCATAGGCAAAATGCCCAATAAACCAACCAGCAATGCCTCCCAAAACAGAACACATCGTAGCAATAAAGGCATAGCGATAAACCCGCTTGGGATGAACAAGAGCCATCGGTATATATAAAACATCTACCGGAATTGGAAAAACAGAACTTTCAATAAAGGCAATGAAACCAAGCCAATGGGGCGCTGTGCCCCGATTTGCTAAAGAAATCGTCCAAAGCTTTAATCTGTTTAATATCATCAGGGATTTCATAAGCCTAATAGGTAAAGACTTTACAAATTATGCGCCATGAAGATGGTCAAACAAATATTTTTAAAATTCACGTGTTAAAAAAATTCTCTTCAGAAAAATATTCTTTATAACTTATCAAACAAAAATTATACGGATTCTGCAAAAACAAAAAATCTGCTGTTGACGAATCTGTTCTTCTTCATATAGTGCAGAAGGATAATGAACAGATCTGTTCTTTATAACAGCGTGCGGGTGTGGTGGAACTGGTAGACGCGCCAGACTCAAAATCTGGTTCCGAGAGGAGTGTCGGTTCGAGTCCGACCACCCGCACCACTTTATAGATTAGATACTTTATAAATTCTGTATCACTTGATATCGTTGTTTATCTTATTTTATTGATAAGGCATTGTTTTTTTCATATCTGATAAATGCGTTAAAAACGCTATTCAAAAGGTGCTTTTAAAAGTGATGAGGAAGACAAAAACGCAGGATAGATTTTATCCGTTTTAATTGTAAAAAATTTTGCCTTTAGGAAAATTGCTGATGGAGCTGGATTCTGGCTTATCAAAACCACACCACTTTATAGGCATTGCCCCTTATTTCCAGTGTATGATTTATCGGTTTTTAAAATCTTATCATCATCCTATAAAATATTGCCTCTTCAGGACAGGGCTATACATTCTATTCATAGAGGTAAGTACAATGTTCTATCGCTTTGGGTTCTGTCCCATTGGCTCATTTTTGTTTGTTGGTTTTTTCTTTTGAAGCACATTAAATCCGAAAATGATAATTGTTGAAGGACTCATCTGCTGTGCTAGCAAAATATGCTCTATGCCTCTAAAATATCCGATGAGTACAATTACTCTCTATGCTGCTTGTTTGGTGGAAAAGATGCATGGGGAATTCAAAACAGCATTTGTCCAGTGATTTTGTGAAGGGATAGCATCTAAAATATTGCCTCTTTAGGACAGGGCTATACGCTCTATTCATAGAGGTAAGTACAATGTTCTGTCGCTCTGGGTTCTGTCGCTCTGGGTTCTGTCGCTCTGGGTTCTGTCGCTCTGGGTTCTGTCGCTCTGGGTTCTGTCGCTCTGGGTTCTGTCCCATTGGCTCATTTTTGTTTGTTGGTTTTTTCTTTTGAAGCACATTAAATCCGAAAAATGATAATTGTTGAAAGACTCATCTGCTGCTGTGCTAGCAAAATATGCTCTATGCCTCTAAAATATCCGATGAGCACAATTACTCTTTCTATGTTGCTTGTGATTTTGTGAAGGGATAGCATCAATGGCGGGCAAGGGGGCTTGTGGCATGTCATTGGGGGTGGCGCTTTTCTTGCCCAAAATGCCGCAAAACAGCACCGTGTTGTGAATTCCTATGCCTATTGTCCAGGAACATGAAGCTATTTTCGATGGTGTTTGTGGATGGAGATAAATCCTTCCGTGCTTAGAAGGTTATCGGGCATCACTTTTGCTATTCATTTATGAAGTGGTATCAGTCTATGAGATTTACTCACTCCCAATGCTGTCAAAAATCTTGGCATGGGGAGGGTGTGTTTGGGAACATTTATGAAGTGGTATTTTTATTCTGTGCTGTTATCTATATGCTAAATCTGCTTATAAGACTGAATGGTTTTGATTGCTTTCATATAACAGGAGTGCAAATGAGAATAGCTTACTGTGTTAGAGTTTCTTATACAGAGTGTAAAATGATGAATTATTCTTATAAAGCAATATGTTGGTTTGTGGCGAGAGCAATCTTATTATCGTTTTGTGAGAGCTTCGTTTTCCAAGCAAGAAGAAAAAATCTCGAAATGAGCAATCTGCCGTCTCATTTATTGTCTCATGTAAGGTTACTGTTAGAGTCTCGGTGCAAGCCTTGATTGATGCAAAGCTATGGAAACAGGGATTTAAAAAAATCAGAGTAATAAGCAAATTTGGTCATTTTGTTTATTGTTTTGGTGATTTTGCTCAAAACTATCCCAGTAAAGAGCAGAAATAACGCCTCATCCATGTATAATGGCTGAAATTCTTTCTTATTCAATGGATCATTTGATGCCAAAAGTTATTATGTAAATGGATTTTTAAAAACAATAATATGCTTTTTTTAATATATTGTGTTTCTTATAAAGAACAGATTGGTAAAAATTTTTTTACAAAATACAGCGTTCTCATAAAATCATAAAAATTTGCTTGATTTGACTCCTTAAGGGGGCATGAGTACGTTCCTCACGCAAAATAGAACGCTCTTGCGTTGCATATTCACCCGCTTGTTAAAAAAACTCTCTTAATGCTCTTAAGCCCATTTCACATCAGCGCTCGTGAATGATGGTATAGTTAAAGCCATTGTATACCAACATCTTTACACTTATGAAGGAGCAAGTTTGTCATCATACTCTTTGTCAGTGCCCAATTTTGCCATAGCTCTTGGCACTTGAGAGTGTTTAGGAAGAGGAGCTTTAGTTCTTTTTTGTACAATCTTTATTCACATCCTCCTTCTACTTATAATGTGTGAGCAAGTGATTGTGATTGATTGAACATGGGAGAGATTGAAAGGGTAGGATTCTACGATATTGGGATCTCTTATTCAATATGGATAACGCTCTATGAGTCTTATAAATCAATGTGTTAACTCATGTCTCGTTGATAAAAATAAAAACCCTGCTTTTGGCAGGGTTTTTGAATTTAATGTGTAATAAATTAAAATTTATAAGCAACACCAATGCGGAAATCATTTGTGTTGTAGCCAATTTCAAGCTTATCTTCTCCAAATTTCTTTTTACCAAAATCTGAATAGCGATATTCTGTACGCAGAATAATATTATTGGTTAAGGCAAAATCAAGACCACCACCAACTGTATAACCAATCATTGTTTTTGTTTCATCGAGCACATTGCCAGAGGCAAAGACAAACGCGTCTTCTTGGGATTTTGACAAAAGTGATAGGATATATTGCATCTGTGCATAGGCAATACCGCCAGAGACATAGGGCATAACGCGATCAGAAGCAAAACCAATACGCACGCGCGTAGCACCAGCCCATTTCTCTTTCAAAGTGACACTGCTTACAACAAGATCACCAATATTGGGTATTGTTTCGTCTTGAGCTGCAGGCTTTACAATGCGAATATTAGCTTCTTCAAAAACTTCGTTAATGGAATCAAGTTCATCATCATCTAGAATCTTTCTTTCTTCACCCGTTCTGGTGTCCTTTTTACCAGACCACATGAAGTCTGTATCAACTCCGAGCACAAAGTTGTTGCCAAGATCAATATTAGAACCTAAATACCCCCCTCCCATAAATTCTGATGGTTTAGGTGATAATTTTTTATCAATCCAAGACCATTTTCCAGTCGTCGCATCTTCAGAGTAATTTAAGACACTTTTGCTGGAAAAACCACCAAACTGACCTCCAACATATAAGCCTGTCCAAGAATAAGCTGGAGCAACAATAACCGCTGGAACATTCGATTTTATAATATTTGATTTTATTTCTGGAAGAGTTACGGTATCAGCAGCTTGAACTGTAGAAGTTGCCATTAAAGCGGCTAGAGATATCGATATTAAATGTTTTTTTTTCATAAAAACCCCTAGTTTATTTCAAGATGAAAGATATGATATACACATAATAAATACAAAAATCCATATATGCACGAAAATAAAATACTATACAAGTTTTATAGATGCAAACAGTTTAAAATTTCCTTAAGCTTATTTGTGAACGAGTGGATAGCAATCAATGCGTTACGTTTTATCGAGCATTGTGCTAAATTCTGTGCTGAACGTTTTGCTCGCTTTAAAGAACGCTCTTGACTATACCATGAGTGCCTCTCTTATTCCTTGGATAACAGTTTGATTTATAATGATCATTCATCGTTTTGTATATTGAATGAGAATTTCCAATATACAAAGCTTCTCTCCTTTCAAATCTCTCATGTTAAAACAATTTGAATGAATCAGAATCATTTGTTTTCACGTCATAAGAAGGATTGGTGTGTAGATAAAAACATTCATCAAAGGCGTAAATGCTTCTTATGAAAGCTCTTAAGTGCCAAGGGTTGCTAAAGCATTGGGAATTGGTAAATATTATGAACTAGTTTACCATTTTAATTAAGTGTAAAGATTGATAAGGCTTAATAGATTTTATCATTTTCACGGGAAGATTGATACTTTTCCACAGGTACTCCATCCACAGATACTATTAAAATGGCTTTATGTTGCGTGAAAACAGGCATGGGAATTCAGAGCACAGTGCTGTTTTGGGGCATGAGAAGCATACCACCATAACATGCTTCCATGAAAGGAAACCCTGCTTGCCATTGATGCCATCACCTCACAAGATCATAGGACAAATCCTTTTTTGAAGTTCCCATGCAACTTTTTCATCAAACAAGCAACATAGAGAGATAAAATGTAAAGGCTATCGTAGTATTGAGCGCTGATAAAGAGTATAAAGAATATAATGATCAGCGGGTTCCGTCATAAGTGTAAAGATTACGGTGCTCCATGGATTTTACATTATACCCATTTATAGGCGCTGTGGAAAATGGGCTTGGGAGCATGAAATGGGCTTGGATACCTTAAGAGATGTTTTTTTAACAAGTATACGAATTGGCAACACATGGTATTTTTACAATGGCGTTTTTTGGTGTGAGGGACGTGATCTCCTTCGAGAAGGTGAGAGGCAAAAGTGTGAGACAATAAGCAATCTCGATGATTTAAAAGGGATTGCTTGGAGAGATACTGTTTTAAATGTGTAAAGACATTTTCCATCGCCTCCATGAGGTGGACAAAATAAAGGATTCATAAAAAGAGGAAAAACGATATTTTTTGCCACCATAGATTGAAGGTACAACCTCGGTGAATGGGCATTGTTGGCTAAATATGCAAACTGGTTTGTTCAATCCCCAATACTTTCCCATTGTTTATTGTTTTTTGATGAACCGGCAAGAGGGGTTATCTCTTATAAGTACGTATATAATAATGTGTTGCTCCAGCCAAATCATAAGCAAAAACAGACATGATCCCTTTATCCATTGGCGTTATTCTATAAGTCACATTGACAGCTGTGTTTTGCTGTTTTTGGGGTTGACTTGTAGAGATCACATCATATCCATTTCGTTGCAACAGATTGATAAATAAAGGAGTAAAGTTGTCTTCTGTGCTCTTTCTTTTTACAATGAGTGTTGTGGTCGCTGGTGGTAAAGAATTTTTGAGAGTGCGCGCAAAATCGTTGGCAATTAATTGTGCATCACCCTTTGTAACATTCCGATCAACATAATTTGATAAATTGCTTACAGATGCGCAACCTGCCGTTAAGACAAGAGGCAACAACAAAAAATATTTTAACATCTTAACTCCCCCCCAATGAACTGTTATTCTCTTGTAAAGTCTCTTACACGAGAAGAAAAAGCAGCTTTGATCATAATCATATTAACAACATCGCGCTCTTCAAGCAAGTGGTTGTTCATCAATGCTTTGAAAACCACTGTTTCATATGTGCAAAGATATTATCTATCGCATCCATAAGGCGAGCAAAATCAAGGATAAGCAAAAAAAGAAAAAATACTAT
>NZ_JAQISY010000029.1:0-18597 GCF_028618465.1 Bartonella sp. MM73XJBT
GTGATAATGTTGCGATGGATGTTTCATTGATTGTTCCTATTGCTATGGAAGAGAAACTTCGCTTTGCTATTCGTGAAGGTGGTCGTACTGTTGGTGCCGGTATCGTTTCTAAGATCATTGAGTAAGTGATGCTCTTTGAGGGGATTTGATGGTATGATTTAATAAAAAGTTAGGGGTATAGCTCAGTTGGTAGAGCGGCGGTCTCCAAAACCGCAGGTCGCGGGTTCAAGTCCTGCTGCCCCTGCCAGAGGGAAATGAGTTTTAACTATTAGGAGGTGGTTTTTTTACTGCCTTACTCTCTTTTTTTTCTATGGGGCTTGTTTTTTTGTGTGTGAATCGTTATTGAATAGAGAATGAGGAAGCTGCATAAGGTGCATAAGGTTTAAGATTGCCTTTTCGCATTTTTGTCGTATTTATTTTGTTGTATAAACACAATAAAGCTAGAAAGAGTATAGTGTGACTAATGGCATCTAAAACCAATCCGATTACCTTTTTAAAGCAGGTTTATGCAGAAACAGTTAAGGTGAAGTGGCCTACGCGTCGTGAAACAGTGATTTCGACTGTTATGGTGTTGTTAGTAACGACATTAGCTTCGGCTTTCTTTTTTGTTGTGGATCAAATTATGCATTTTGGTGTTTGGCGGGTTATTGATCTTCTAAAATATCTTTTTAGTTGAAAGTGCAAGGAAGTGTGACTGTGGCTACTCGTTGGTATATTGTTCAGGCATATTCAAATTTTGAAAAGAAGGTAGCGGAAGCTATTGAGAAGGAAGCAAAACAGAAGGGGCTTGATCATCTGTTTGAAAAGATTTTTGTTCCCACAGAGCGTGTTGTAGAAGTTCGTCGTGGACGCAAGGTTGATGCTGAGCGGAAATTTTTTCCTGGTTATGTTCTTGTTTGTGCTGAATTGACAGATGAGGTTTATCATCTCATTAAAAATACACCTAAAGTGACGGGTTTTTTGGGGTCAGATTCACGTCCCATTCCCATTTCTGATCGAGAAGTTGAGCAAATTCTTAAACAGGTTCAAGAAGGTGTTGATACTCCGAAATCTTCTGTATTGTTTGAGGTAGGAGAGCAGGTTCGCGTTGCTGATGGTCCTTTTGTTTCGTTTAATGGTATTGTTCAAGAGGTTGAAGAAGAGCGCTCTCGCCTTAAGGTCGAGGTGCTCATTTTTGGGCGTCCTACGCCTGTTGATTTAGAGTTTGATCAGGTTGAAAAACTCTGATGAGACTTAAAGTGGTTTTTATCACTTTGAGTAATTGGTGGGAGGTGATTTATGGCTTTTGTCGGCTTAATGAACCGAACCACTCAACTGCAGCAGGTGTCGGTCAAGCAAGTGTCCGTATACCAGTAAAATTGAAGGCAGATTGTTATGGCAAAAAAAAGTATAGGTCAGCTTAAGTTGCAGGTTCCTGCAGGAGCTGCTACTCCATCTCCACCGATTGGTCCAGCTCTTGGTCAGCGCGGTATTAATATTATGGAATTTTGTAAGGCATTTAATGCAGCTACACAAGAAATGGAAAAGGGTGCACCGATTCCAGTTGTGATCACTTATTACCAAGATAAGTCTTTTACCTTTTCTTTAAAGACTCCTCCTGTATCCTTTTTCTTAAAAAAGGAAGCAAATTTAAAATCTGGTTCAAAAGAGCCTGGTAAAGTGTCTGTAGGGAGCATCTCGCGCGATAAGGTACGTTCAATTGCAGAAGCAAAGATGAAAGATCTTAACGCAAATGACATTGAGTCAGCGATGCGTATGGTTGAAGGTTCGGCTCGCTCTATGGGCTTGGAAGTGGTGGGCTAATGTTATGGCAAAACTAGCAAAGAGAATAAAAAATATCCGCAAAGATGTTGATTTTAATCAACTTTATGCTTTAAATGATGCTGTTTCGATGGTTAAGGAGCGTGCAGTTGCTAAATTTGACGAAACAATTGAAATTTCAATGAACTTGGGTGTTGACCCGCGTCATGCAGATCAAATGGTTCGAGGTGTTGCTCATTTGCCCAATGGAACGGGGAGGAATGTTCGTGTCGCCGTTTTTGCGCGTGGGGATAAGGCTGATGAGGCTAAAGCTGCGGGTGCGGATATTGTAGGGGCTGAAGATTTATTTGAAAGTATTAATGGTGGGACGATTAATTTTGATCGTTGTATCGCAACACCGGATATGATGCCTCTGGTTGGTCGTCTTGGTAAGATTCTTGGTCCACGCAGTTTAATGCCAAATCCAAAAGTTGGTACTGTGACACTTGATGTTTCTGGTGCTGTTAAAGCTTCTAAAGGTGGTGCTGTTGAATTTCGTGTTGAAAAAGCCGGTATTGTACATGCTGGTATTGGTAAGGCTTCTTTTGGGGTTGAAAAAATAGTAGAAAATATTAAAGCTTTTGCCAGTGCTGTTATTAAAGCCAAGCCGCAAGGTGCAAAAGGTGAATATATTAAACGTGTTGCAGTTTCTTCAACTATGGGGATTGGGGTTAAAGTTGATCCTACAACAGTTCGTTCAGAGTGAGTTTAAACAGATTTATATTTTGGTTTGGGGTGTATGAATATCAAAATTATATTTTAAAATATCGATTTTTATCGGTATTTTGTTATCTAGGCTTTATCGAGCTTAGGTTATACCGGAGGAAATTCCGGAATATCCTGTCCGAGATTGTGGGTGATGCTATTGGAGTATCTTAATCAAAAAAAACCTGCATGAGACTGGGGTAAGAACTGAGAGTTAAAAGACTTAAAGGGTTTGAGCCAGGGTTGCCTTTAATCGCTGTGCGTGAAAAAGGGGACAGGATCCTCATCGGTGGCATAAGATATTTTATGTTATCAAAGGTAACCAACGGGTTTGTTTTAAGCAAATCTGTTAAATGGAGAGAGACAGTGAATAGAGCGGAAAAACGCGAATTTGTTACATGGCTTAACGAGGCTTTCCAGAAGTCTGGTTCTGTTGTTGTTGCACATTATTCCGGTCTGACAGTTTCGCAGATGAACGATCTTCGTTCGAAAATGGGTGAAGCTGGCGGAGCCGTTAAAGTCGCCAAAAACCGTCTTGCTAAAATCGCTCTTCAGGGCACGGAATCTGAATCAATAGCGTGTCTGTTTACGGGACAAACGCTTATTGCTTATTCGGAAGATCCAATTACAGCACCGAAAGTTGCTGTTGATTTTGCGAAAACCAATGACAAATTTGTCATCCTTGGCGGTTCAATGGGTGCAACAATTTTGAGTGTAGATGCTGTGAAGTCGTTGGCTTCATTGCCTTCACTAAACGAATTGCGTGCAAAACTTGTAGGTATGATTTCTACTCCTGCAACCCGTATCGCACAGGTTGTTAATGCACCTGGTGGTCAGGTCGCACGTGTTATTGGGGCATATGCTCAGGAGAATAAAGCGGCTTAAGACTGTTTTGTATTCATACTTATGGAAGAGTTTTGGTGCTTTTCTATTTTTTTGAATAAGTTTAAACAATGGTTCAAATCTTTTAATTGAAGGAATTTAAAAATGGCTGATCTAGCGAAGATCGTAGAAGACCTTTCTAACCTAACCCTTTTGGAAGCAGCAGAGCTTTCTAAGTTGCTTGAAGAAAAATGGGGTGTTTCGGCTGCTGCTCCTGTAGCTGTCGCTGCTGTTGCTGGTGCTGCTGCTCCAGCTGCTGAAGAAAAAACAGAATTTGATGTTATTCTTGTTGAAGGTGGTGCGCAAAAAATTAATGTTATTAAGGAAGTTCGCGCTCTTACAGGCCTTGGTCTTAAAGAAGCTAAAGATTTGGTGGAAGGAGCACCTAAACCTATTAAAGAGGGTGCTTCTAAAGACGAAGCAGAAAAAATTAAATCTCAACTTGAAGCTGCTGGTGCTAAAGTTGAGCTTAAATAAGTTTGATTTCATCGGCGAGCATTTATGTTCGCCGATTTCCTTTCTTCTAACGAGAAGGGAAATGATTAATGAAGAACTTTTCCCAGCTATCCAGTAGTTGTTGGGAGTGGTTTTTGCTCTTAGTCCCTCATTGTAGAGCTCATTGAATAGATGTTTTTTATAAGTGGGACAAGTTGGTAGTGCCCTTATTGGGTTGCAAGTGAACTGATCTGCATATGCAGGTTAATGATATAAGGCTTTCAAGGTGTAGTCTACCTTGAAAAGTAAAGATCAAGGAGCGACGATGGCTCAGACCCTAGCGATGATGTCTCAATTCAATGGTCGTAAGCGCGTACGCAAATTTTTTGGTAAGATTCCTGAAGTAGCAGAGATGCCGAATCTTATTGAGGTTCAAAAAGCGTCATACGATCAGTTTCTCATGGTTGAGGAACCAAAAGGTGGACGACCAGATGAAGGTTTGCAAGCTGTTTTTAAATCGGTATTTCCTATTTCGGATTTTTCCGGTACAGCTATGCTTGAATTTGTTGGTTATGAATTTGATTTACCAAAATTTGATGTTGAGGAATGCCGTCAGCGTGATTTGACTTATGCTGCACCATTGAAAGTGATATTACGTTTAATTGTTTTTGATGTTGATGAAGACACTGGCTCGAAGGATATCAAAGATATTAAAGAGCAGGGCGTTTATATGGGCGATATGCCTTTAATGACGACGAATGGTACCTTTATCATTAATGGTACAGAGCGTGTTATTGTTTCACAGATGCACCGTTCTCCTGGTGTCTTTTTTGATCATGATAAGGGGAAGTCCCATTCATCGGGGAAGTTTCTTTTTGCTGCGCGTGTTATTCCTTATCGGGGTTCTTGGCTTGATATTGAGTTTGATGCGAAAGACATCATTTATGCCCGCATTGATAGGCGACGTAAGATTCCTGTTACGAGTCTTTTGATGGCATTAGGCATGGATGCATCAGATATTTTGTCGACGTTTTATAATAAAGTGACTTATGAGCGAGATGGAGATGGGTGGCGTATTCCTTATTCTGTTGATCGCTTTAAAGGAATGAAGCTCGTTTCTGATCTTGTTGATGCAGACAGTGGAGAAGTTGTTGCTGAGGCTGGTAAAAAGCTAACGGTTCGTATTGCAAAGTCTTTAGCTGAAAAAGGTCTAAAAGCAGTTAAAGTCAGTGAGGATGATTTATTAGGGTGCTATTTAGCAGAAGATATTGTTAATTATCAGACAGGCGAGATTTATCTTGAAGCTGGCGATGAAATTGATGAGAAAATATTAAAGATTTTATCTGATGTTAATGCGGATCAGATCAATATCCTTGATATTGATCACATGAATGTTGGAGCATATATCCGCAATACTTTAAAAGTGGATAAAAATGAAAGTCGACAGGATGCATTGTTTGATATTTACCGCGTAATGCGTCCAGGTGAGCCACCAACAATCGATACAGCAGAAGCTATGTTCCATTCATTATTTTTTGATCCTGAGCGTTATGATCTTTCTGCTGTTGGGCGTGTTAAGATGAATTTACGTATGGATCTTGATTGTCCAGATACTGTTCGCATCTTGCGTCAAGAAGATATTCTTGCTGTTGTTAAGATGTTGGTTGAATTGCGTGATGGTCGTGGTGAAATTGACGATATTGATAATCTTGGCAATCGTCGTGTTCGTTCTGTTGGGGAATTGATGGAGAATCAATACCGCATTGGTTTATTGCGCATGGAGCGTGCGATAAAAGAGCGTATGTCATCGGTTGAAATTGATACAGTCATGCCGCAGGACTTAATAAATGCAAAGCCTGCGGCTGCAGCGGTTCGCGAATTTTTTGGTTCTTCGCAATTATCGCAGTTTATGGATCAAACCAATCCATTATCAGAAATTACCCATAAACGCCGTCTTTCTGCTCTTGGTCCGGGTGGTTTGACTCGTGAGAGAGCAGGTTTTGAAGTTCGTGACGTACATCCTACGCATTATGGTCGTATTTGTCCAATTGAAACGCCTGAGGGCCCTAATATCGGTTTGATTAATTCCTTAGCGACATTTGCACGTGTCAATAAATATGGTTTTATTGAAAGTCCATATCGTAAAATTGTTGATGGTAAAGTAACAACAGAAGTTATTTATCTCTCTGCTATGGAAGAATCAAAGCATTATGTAGCACAGGCTAATTCTTCATTAGATAGTGAAGGACGCTTTACAGAAGAATTCGTTGTTTGTCGTCATGCTGGTGAGGTTTTGATGGCACCCCGTGATCATGTAGATTTGATGGATGTTTCCCCAAAGCAGCTAGTTTCGGTCGCAGCAGCTCTTATTCCGTTTTTGGAAAATGATGATGCCAATCGTGCTCTGATGGGATCAAATATGCAACGTCAGGCAGTGCCTCTTGTACGTGCTGAAGCACCTTTTGTTGGTACGGGGATGGAATCCGTTGTTGCACGTGATTCGGGTGCAGCTGTGAGTGCAAAGCGGAGTGGTATTGTTGATCAAGTTGATGCAACCCGTATTGTTATTCGTGCAACAGAAGATTTAGATCCTTCAAAATCTGGCGTTGATATTTATCGCTTACAGAAATTTCAGCGTTCTAATCAGTCTACTTGTATTAATCAGCGTCCTCTTGTGCATGTTGGAGATCGGATAGAAAAGGGGGATATTATTGCAGATGGTCCCTCCACGGATCTTGGTGATTTAGCTCTTGGGCGGAATGTGCTTGTCGCTTTTATGCCTTGGAACGGATACAACTACGAAGATTCCATTTTGTTATCTGAACGCATTGTTGCCGATGACGTCTTTACTTCGATTCATATTGAGGAGTTTGAAGTTGCAGCACGGGATACAAAGCTTGGTCCTGAAGAAATCACCCGCGATATTCCTAATGTTGCAGAAGAAGCGTTAAGGAATCTTGATGAAGCTGGCATCATCTATATTGGTGCTGAAGTTCAACCTGGTGATATTTTGGTTGGTAAGATTACACCAAAAGGTGAAAGTCCCATGACCCCAGAAGAAAAGCTTTTGCGCGCGATTTTTGGGGAGAAGGCTTCAGATGTTCGTGATACTTCTATGCGAATGCCGCCAGGAACTTTTGGAACTGTGGTTGAAGTTCGTGTTTTTAACCGTCACGGTGTAGAAAAAGATGAACGTGCAATGGCAATTGAACGTGAGGAAATCGAGCGTTTGGCGAAAGACCGTGATGATGAACAGTCCATTCTTGATCGCAATGTTTATGCACGTCTTGCCGATATGTTGGCAGGTAAAGTAGCGGTAGAAGGACCGAAAGGTTTTGCAAGCAGTAAGAAGCTTGATAATACGATAATGGGTCAGTATCCGCGCTCACAATGGTGGCAATTTGCTGTTGAGGATGAAAAGCTTCAGAATGAAATTGAGGCTTTGCGCAAGCAATATGATGAATCAAAGGAAGCCTTGCAACGTCGCTTTATGGATAAAGTTGAAAAGGTCCAAAGAGGAGATGAAATGCCTCCTGGTGTCATGAAAATGGTGAAGGTTTTTGTGGCGGTAAAACGCAAAATCCAACCAGGTGATAAAATGGCGGGACGTCATGGTAATAAGGGGGTGGTATCTCGTATTCTTCCAGTAGAAGATATGCCATTTCTTGAAGATGGAACCCATGCTGATATTGTTTTGAATCCGCTTGGTGTGCCTAGTCGTATGAATGTTGGGCAAATTCTTGAAACGCATCTTGGTTGGGCATGTGCTGGCATGGGCAAGAAGATTGGCGATTTGCTAGAGTTATATCAAGAGACTGGGGATATCCTGCCTCTGCGTCAGCGTATCGAAAATCTTATGCCTGATAATGATCATAATGAACCAGTCCGTCAGTATGATAATGAAAGCCTCTACAAATTGGCGCAGCAGATGAAAAAAGGTGTTTCAATCGCAACGCCTATTTTTGACGGAGCGCATGAAGCTGATATCAATATGATGCTAGAGGATGCAGGTTTAGATAGCTCGGGTCAAGTTACGCTTTACGATGGTCGTACTGGAGAGCCTTTTGATCGTCCGGTGACGGTGGGTTATATTTACATGTTGAAGTTACACCATCTTGTTGATGATAAAATTCACGCGCGTTCGATTGGGCCATATTCGCTTGTTACACAGCAACCATTGGGTGGTAAGGCGCAATTTGGTGGTCAGCGTTTTGGTGAAATGGAGGTTTGGGCACTTGAAGCTTACGGTGCTGCATATACTCTACAGGAAATGTTGACAGTTAAATCGGATGATGTTGCTGGTCGAACAAAAGTTTATGAGGCAATTGTGCGTGGTGATGATACATTTGAAGCTGGTATACCTGAGAGCTTTAATGTGTTGGTAAAAGAAATGCGTTCACTTGCTCTCAATGTAGAACTTGATGATGCACGTGAACTTATTGCGCAGCGGGCATTATCTGATACATCGGAATAATAATTCAGGGAGCGCGCTGGAAAGAGTGCGCTCTGGTTGTCTTGAGAGGCTAAATCAAGAAACTTTTATGAAAAGAGCACAGACAGTTTTAAAAAGTAGAAATAGGCTTTAAATAACATCTGTGATAAAACAAATGAGATATTACAACAGGTTCTAAGAATCTTTGAAGGAGAACGGCATGAACCACGAGGTCATGAATCTTTTCAATCCTCAAGCGCCAGCGCAGACATTTGACTCTATTCGTATTTCCATTGCGAGTCCTGAGAAGATTTTGTCTTGGTCATACGGTGAGATCAAGAAGCCTGAGACGATTAATTATCGGACTTTTAAGCCAGAGCGTGATGGTCTTTTTTGTGCGCGTATATTTGGTCCGATTAAGGACTATGAGTGTCTATGCGGTAAATATAAACGCATGAAATATAAGGGCATTATTTGTGAGAAGTGCGGTGTAGAAGTGACACTTTCGCGTGTGCGTCGTGAGCGCATGGGCCATATTGAGCTTGCAGCACCGGTTGCTCATATTTGGTTTCTGAAATCATTACCAGGGCGTATTTCTACGCTTTTAGATTTAACTTTGAAGGATATTGAGCGGGTTCTCTATTTTGAGAATTATATTGTAACCGAACCAGGATTGACTTCCCTTAAGCTTCATCAACTTCTTTCCGAAGAAGAATATATGCTTGCTATTGATGAGTTTGGGGAAGATCAATTTACGGCTATGATTGGTGCTGAAGCTATTTATGAGCTTCTAGCAGGTATGGAATTAGAGAAAATAGCCAATGATTTGCGCGTTGAATTGTCTGAAACAACGTCGGAATTAAAACAAAAAAAACTGATTAAACGGCTTAAAATCGTTGAGAATTTCCTGGAATCTGGCAATAAACCAGAGTGGATGATTATGAAAACGATACCAGTTATTCCACCTGATTTACGTCCATTGGTTCCACTTGATGGTGGGCGATTTGCGACCTCAGATTTAAATGATCTTTATCGTCGTGTCATAAATCGTAACAACCGTTTAAAGCGTCTGATTGAACTGCGTGCTCCTGGAATTATTGTACGTAATGAGAAACGTATGGTACAAGAAGCCGTTGATGCATTGTTTGATAATGGTCGGCGTGGGCGTGTGATTACTGGGGCAAATAAGCGTCCATTAAAGTCTCTTTCAGATATGCTAAAGGGTAAACAAGGACGTTTCCGTCAAAACTTACTTGGGAAGCGTGTTGATTACTCAGGGCGTTCTGTTATCGTGACAGGTCCTGAATTAAAACTACATCAATGTGGTCTTCCTAAAAAAATGGCTCTGGAATTATTTAAGCCTTTTATTTATGCACGGCTTGATGCGAAGGGGTATTCGTCAACTGTAAAACAAGCCAAGAAGCTTGTTGAGAAAGAACATCCTGAAGTTTGGGATATCTTGGATGAAGTGATTCGTGAGCATCCTGTTTTGCTTAATCGTGCGCCGACATTACACCGTCTAGGGATTCAGGCTTTTGAACCTGTCTTGATTGAAGGCAAAGCTATTCAGCTTCATCCATTGGTATGTACGGCTTTTAATGCGGATTTTGATGGTGATCAGATGGCGGTTCATGTTCCGCTTTCTCTTGAAGCACAGCTTGAAGCCCGTGTTTTGATGATGTCAACCAATAATATCCTTCATCCAGCCAATGGTGCCCCGATTATTGTTCCATCACAGGATATGGTTCTTGGTCTTTACTATCTTTCGATTGTTTCTGAAAAAGAACCAGGAGAGGGCATGGCCTTTGCCGATATGGGTGAACTCCATCATGCTTTGGAAAATAAAATTGTAACGCTTCACACGAAGATAAAAGGTCGTGTTAAAAATATAGGCAAAGATGGAAAAGAGGTTGCTAAACTTTATGATACAACACCTGGTCGCTTAATTATTGGAGAGCTCTTACCAAGAAATTCAAATATCTCATTTGATACTGTCAATCAAGAGATGACTAAAAAGAATATTTCTAAAATGATTGATCAGGTTTATCGGCACTGTGGGCAGAAAGAGACAGTTATTTTCTGTGATCGTATTATGCAACTTGGCTTTTCTTATGCGTGTCGTGCGGGGATTTCATTCGGCAAGGACGATATGGTTATTCCTGATAGTAAGTCACGTTTGGTTGCAGAGACAGAAGCTTTGGCCAAAGAATATGAACAGCAATATAATGATGGTCTGATTACGCAAGGTGAAAAATATAACAAGGTTGTAGATGCGTGGGGTAAATGTACGGATCGCGTTGCCGATGAAATGATGAAACGCATTCAGTCCGTTGAATTTGATCCTAAAACGGGTCGTCAGCGTCCAATGAATTCTATTTATATGATGTCGCATTCTGGTGCACGTGGTTCTGCCAACCAGATGAAACAGCTAGCTGGTATGCGCGGATTAATGGCAAAGCCATCGGGTGAAATTATTGAAACCCCCATTATTTCAAACTTTAAAGAAGGGCTAACTGTTAACGAATACTTCAATTCGACACACGGTGCTCGTAAAGGGCTTGCTGATACTGCATTAAAAACAGCTAACTCTGGTTATCTTACACGGCGTCTTGTTGATGTTGCACAGGATGCTATTATTTCAGCTGTTGATTGTGGTACTGCAAAGGGGCTCACTATGCAGCCGATTGTTGATGCAGGGCAGATTGTTGCGTCTCTTGGGCAAAGAATTCTGGGGCGCACAGCGCTTATTGATATTTTGCATCCGGCTTCTGGAGAGGTTATCCTTGAAGGTGGCGCAATGATTGAGGAAGCTGATGTTGCTAAGATTGAAGAAGCCGGAATTCAATCTGTTCAAATTCGTTCTGCTTTAACATGTGAAACGCGTCTTGGTGTTTGTGCCAAATGCTATGGTCGTGATTTGGCGCGTGGGACACCAGTTAATCAGGGTGAGGCAGTTGGTGTTATCGCTGCTCAATCAATTGGTGAACCGGGAACCCAGCTTACGATGCGTACTTTCCACTTAGGAGGAACGGCGCAAGTTGTTGATTCATCTCATTTAGAAGCTTCTTATGAAGGTACCGTAGAGATTCGTAATCGCAATGTCGTTCGTAATTCTGAAGGTCATTTGGTGGTTATGGGACGTAATATGGCTATCCTTATCAAGGATGAAACCGGCAAAGAGCGTGTTGTGCATCGTGTGAGTTATGGTGCACATGTTTTTGTTGATGATGGTGACGTCGTTAAATGTGGCCAACGTATAGCAGAATGGGATCCTTATACCCGTCCGATTTTAACTGAAGTTGAGGGTTATGTAGGGTTTGAGGATATGATTGATGGTTTATCTGTTACTGAAACAGCTGATGAATCTACGGGTATTACGAAGCGTTTGGTGATTGATTGGCGTGCGAATCCTCGTGGTGCTGAGTTAAAACCAGCTATTATTATCCATGCGGATAAAAAAGGTGACAACATTGCCAAATTGCATAAAGGAGGTGAAGCCCGTTACATGATGTCAGTGGAAACTATTTTGTCTGTTGAACCTGGTTCTCATGTTAAGGCTGGTGATGTTATTGCGCGTTTGCCCATGGAAAGTGCTAAAACAAAAGATATTACAGGTGGTCTACCACGTGTAGCAGAGCTTTTTGAAGCGCGGCGTCCAAAGGATCACGCCATTATTGCTGAAGTCAGTGGTACAATTCGATTTGGTCGTGGTTATAAGAATAAACGTCGTATTATCATTGAACCAAATGATGAAACTCTTGAACCAGTAGAATATTTGATTCCCAAAGGTAAGTTGTTTCACTTCCAAGAAGGCGACCAAATTGAAAAAGGAGATTATATCCTTGATGGTAATCCAGCACCTCATGATATTTTGGCAATTAAGGGTGTTGAAGCTTTGGCGTCTTATCTTGTTAATGAAATTCAAGAAGTTTATCGTTTGCAGGGTGTTCTCATTAATGACAAGCACATTGAAGTGATTGTTCGCCAAATGTTGCAAAAAGTAGAAATTACTGAATCTGGGGATTCTGGTTATATTCCAGGCGATAATGTTGATCGTATTGAGCTTGATGAGATCAATGATAATTTGATTGCAGAAGGAAAGAGACCTGCATCCGGGACTCCTATCCTTCTTGGCATTACCAAAGCATCTCTTCAAACACCATCGTTTATTTCGGCAGCATCCTTTCAGGAGACAACAAGAGTGCTTACTGAAGCGGCAGTTTCTGGTAAAATTGATACTTTGCAAGGTCTTAAGGAGAATGTTATTGTTGGTCGTCTCATTCCAGCTGGTACAGGAGGAACGATTGCACAAATCCGCCGTATTGCAGCAGTTCGTGATGATTTAATCGTAGATGAGCGTCGCAAATCTAGCAATAATGAGGTAGCTAAGGCGATGTTGACAAATATGGCAACTGAAGCCGTTGCTGAATAATTTAAATAAATGTCATAAAGAATAAGAGGAGAGCGCCTGAATTTAGAATTCGGGCGTTTTTTATTTTACAATGCAGAAGATGTGCATTTTAAAAACAAATATGACAATAAAAATTGTGAGATGATAGTCATCTTAAGCATCTATGGTGGTTTGTTGTATTTTCTTATTAATACGCTTTATCTTTTTTTTAATTTATGAAATTTTTAAATGCTGTCAGATTAAAGCGTTTTTTTAAGGATTTCAAAGGAGAAGAGTACATAGGGTAATACAGCAGCGATATTTTAAAGAAAAATGGTGTCTTATCTAAAATAAGATAACGACTAATTTTAATATTTTTTATAAAAACTGAAAAAGCTATAATGAATGATCAAAAGTTTTTTATAATCGGAAAAGCAATTGATTTTTGCTATACAATATTTGCATGATGAAAAACGTTGTATTTCTTTCATATTTAAGACTTCAGGAAAGCAGAGAAAACGGTTTATAGAAAACAGAATTAGATAGAAAAAGCACATTGTTGGAATGCGGAATGCCAATCCTTTATGATAAGAATACAGAAAATACAAAAGTTAGCATCAATGTAAAAACAGTGATTTATATCTGCATGTTTCAGATAGGATTCTACTATAGAGATGGAGTAGTTTCGAGGAGGGAAGTCATGTTGTACTTTTAAAGAGGAAAACCTTCCCATTTGTTATCCTGGCACTGTCATTCCACAGAGAAGTATCAAGAAGCGCTTAAATAGCCCTTATTGTAAAAACATCCAGAACAATATGAATGTGCGCCTTAAGTCTGCTGGTAATGATCAACAATCCCCACCTTCATGTTTTTACGTGTCTGTGTGAGATTATTTCTTCAAAGCATTATGATAATGCTGTTTATCTATAGCTGGTACAAATGTGACACAATACTTGATAAAACCTCTCTAGGTTGTAACGCGAATATCGATAATAATTATAGATATAACGTTAAGGAAAGAGCAATTCAGCCGTAATTGTACTATATTTCTGACATGTAATGGCAGAAATTAGTGAAAATGAGATATATCAAAATGATAATGAAGGTTGATATCGTCTACCATTGTTTTGGAAATAAAAGACAGGATGTAAAGTAATTTATCGGTTGCTTTTAATATCAAATATTCAAGGATAGAAAAATGAAGCGGATTTTTAAATTATTAAGCGGGATCATTTTATTTATTATGGCAGGATGTTACCAAGAACAGCCTTCTCGAACAATTGTCGATGCATGGGAGAAGGCTGGAGCAGATCAAATTGAGATAAAAAAAGCTTTGCTAGAATGTGGAATACTACATCTTGATGGTCGTCTTAATATAGAAATGAGCCTCGATAAAAAATTAAACGAAGAGGAAGCAAAGCGTCTATGCATGATACAAGCAGGTTTCCATGAGAAATTTGGAATGGTGAAATTATGTGAGAAGCATGAAAATCTTCCGATTTGTCAGACTGATGCAATTATTCCTCAGCGAAATGTGGATAGACGTTTGAATAGTCCTCATTGTAAAGAATATAAAGAACAACCTGAATGCCAGCTTTAAATTTTTCTGCTGGTAATGATCAAAAACCCCACTTTCTTGCGTTTTCTTATCTATGCGAAATTGTTTCTTCAATCCATCATTTCCATTTAGTCTTGAACTATCTCGGAAAATAGGGCTGAGAAATATTAATAAGCTTACAAGGCTTCTATCGGAGGAATCCGTGTAGTTTCACTTTTTATCGATCTGTCATTTATATTTATATAATACAGTTCATATTGCTAAATATTTATTTCTCAGAATAATACATTTAGTTTAATATAAAATTCTTTTCAGAGTTTTTATTTTATAAATTTGTATAGGTATAATTTTACTAAATTTGTTTTTTGAAGATAGATAATGCTAGCTTTCTTAACTATTTTATACAACATCTTTAAAAGGTTGCAAGCGTAAATTGTGCTCTCTTATTTTATTCTCTCTTTACATAAAACACAAAATGTATTATGATTACTTTAATTTGCCGGATAAGCAGCTTATTGTTTATTTTATATCATCGTGTTTTGGTCCAGAGTTTGTTCTTTCCTGCATTTTTTGTTTTGCTGAGAAAAAGAAAGTTTGAAGAGGAATGATGATTAGGGTATCTAAAAGTCGCTTATACTCGTGCGTTTTTACAACAGCTATTTTTTCTTTTTTATTGAATATAAATGTTAACGCGAATTCTCCTTCATCTGTGTTATTTCCATGTGAGGAAGGAAAGTTACCTTATCAATGTAGTGATGGTGTAGAACATACAATTAGCGATAAAATATACAAATTTGTTAAATCCTCTAAAGAAGAAAAGGGAAGAGATAATTCTCTTATATTCTCTGCTGCCATAGTTGCACAGAAGGCAGGTACAGTTATTCAAGCAAATCGTCTAAAAATTAGTAGTATTGTTGGAGTACAAGATACTTATGGTGTTGTTGCATCGCAAGGGGGAAAAGTTGTTTTGAATGATTCAACTTTTAAGGATATGTCAACAGGTCTGAGAGCTAATAAGGGAATAATCGAGATAAATCGTGGAACAGTTGAGGCAATTGAGATAGGTGTTCATGCAGAAAAGCAAGGGGCATCTGTCCTTTTAACAAATGCGAAAATTAAGGTGAAAGGGCAGGATTTTAACCAAGGAGTAGCTCTGTTTAGTGGTGCCGATGCGATTATTAAGATGACGGGGGGATCGATTGATGTGGAAGATGCAGCAGCACTTTATGTAGGCATAAGGGGGCGTGCGACTTTAGAGGAGGTTAGCATTTTTTCAAAAGATCAACAAATCGATATAGATGAAGACGATGGGATTGGTCTTGCGGTTTTTAATGTAAATCAGCATGGCTCTATTTCTTTAAAAAAGAGCAAAGTTGTTGCAACCGATATTCATGGTTTATGGATGGGGTTAGATGCTCATACGCAATCAAGTGGGAGCGGAGAGGAAAATATTTTAATTTCACGCGTTAATATTGAAGATTCGAAAGTTACTGTTACAGGTAATAAATATGGCATGTACTTTGATATGAACAAAGAAAACAATGAATACCAACAGGGATTTGTTTTTCTGAAAAATACAACTTTTGATGTTCCAAATGGTACAGCTATTCATAGTCGTAAGAGCAGTGGTTATATTGGCTTAACAGAGGGTACAGAGATCACTGGTAACTTATTACTCACATCGGAGGAGGGATCTTCTGTAGCGATTTTAGCTGATTCTTCTTCCCTTATAGGGGGCACACGCGTTACAGATAATTCTGTCGCGGAACTTTATTTGACAGGAGGGTCAAAATGGATTTTGACAAAAAGGAAAGAGGCAAATTCGCAAAATTTAAACCGTGTAAATTCGTCTATTTCATTTGTAAAGCTTTCTGACAGTTCTCTTATCTTTGAAGATCCAACTTTGCAACAATACCAGACTCTTTATGTTGGAAAGGGAGGGGGAGAAGTTTACAATGCTCAGGATAATGCACGGATTTATCTCAATACGCATCTAGGTGCTGATGGCTCGCTTAATAATCAAAAGACTGACCGGCTTTTGATTCATGGTGATGTTTCCGGAAAAACCACAGTTTATGTGCAGTTTATTACAGCAAGTCAAGGGGAGACAGCAGGCGGTGAAAATTCTAAAACTATTTCACTTATTCAAGTCTCTGGAAAAGCAGCCGAAGATTCTTTTCAACTGGATAGTTCTTATATTGCGCTGGAAGGTTTGCCTTACCAATATTATCTGCGTGGGTATGGCCCAGATTCTTCTCTTGGGAGAGCAAAGAATTCTCAAAGATTAGTAAAAGGCGATGGGAGTTTTTGGGATTTTCGCCTTGAAAGTAAATACATTCAATCCATTCAAAAGACATCCAAACTCCCCCATGAGTTAAGAGTGAGAGATGTTGTTCCACAAATTCCAACTTATCTTCTTTTACCAAATGCTTTATTTCATGCTGGCTTGATGGATATTAATAATCAAAATGAGCAATTGAAAACTATACGCTCTGTTTCTAGTAGACAGATTGAGAGAACACCTAATTTCTTTGTTCATGGTTATGGTGGAAAACATCGTTATATCACAGATCTGTCCGCTCTTAAATATGGTTATGCAGGTGATCTTGATTATAATGCCATAGAGGCCGGTATTTTATTTAAAACAATTGAAAATGCATACAGTACAACATCCTTTGGCATTATGGGAACCTATGGAAGACTTTCTTTACAACCTCAGAATGTTGAACAAAGCCAAGAGAGTATATTTCATAAACAGTCAGTGACGGCCTATGGTAATGTGAAACATGAGGCTGGATTTTATGTGGATGGCCTTTTATCCTATGGTCTTTTAAAAGGCGATGTTCTCACTTCTGTACGGGGCAAAGCGGTAACATTAAAAGGAAGCCCTCTAAATATTTCATTATCTGCTGGTAAGGCATTTATGACTGGGTATGAAGGTTTTGTTTTTGATCCACAAATTCAATTTGTTTATCAGCATCTTCAATTTCATAAAGCACGCGATATCGATGGATTTGATGTTGATATGGGAAAACTTGATCAATGGGTAATGCGTATTGGTGGGCGTTTAACTAAGATATTTGCAGAGCCTGAAAAGGAGCGTACCATGTCTTTGTATGGCAAAATTCATCTTTCTCATAATTTTAGAGGAAAACAATTTGTGCATTTTAAAGATGCTTTTCAGTTAGGTTCTTTTGGCTCTTCTTTAGAAGCTGGTTTGGGTATTAATTCACAATTGTCTTCTAAAATGATACTTCACGGTGATCTCAATTATCAATATAAGCTTACCAAAGCTGGTTTTATTGGAATTCGTTTTTCTGGTGGATTGCGCTATCGTTTTTGAAATGGATTTGGAAAAAAGTTAAATCTAAGCAAATCTATTATGAGAAGAGTTTCTAAATGAATTTATACTCACTTATTTTATAATAACTATTTGGCTGGATTTTGTGTTCTGTAGCTACACCAGCGTGCAATTTTTCGTATTCCACCCTCTTCATTACGTCGTACAGCATAACAATAACGCTGATCAGGAAATATGTTTCGTTGCATATTGCGTACAATATGAGCAGTATGACCATAAGGTGCAACAAAATCGATGAACCATACGTATTTTCCATTCTGCCAATTGGCATCGGGTAAAAACTCTCCCGTTTTAAGCATAGAGTGATGATTTTTTTCATCTAAAAAAGCCCAAGTGATAAAGGCGCAAAATTCTCCACGTTCATTTTTATAGAGTTTATATTGCCCAGTCTGTAAAGCTGGACCTAAGTTTCGTTCAATATCCTAAATTCGCCAGCGACGGTATAAGGGAGATGTAAGCATTAAAATAATCATGGCACCCAAAGCCGTAAGAGGATCTATGGGTGATGGTAATAAATTTTCATTTACAGACATTATCTTTCCTTTAGAGATTGTTCTAAAATTTTTGTAATAGGTTCAAAGAAATAAGAAATGAGACGCCGTTTTGAAGTAATGACATCAGCTGTCACAGTCATGCCTGGAATAAATTTCAGCTCTTTCTGATTAAAAGTGATGTGAGCCTGGTCGATTTTGATTAAAACAGCATAAGCACCATTAATTTCTTGCTCACGGCGAGCTGTTGCACCTACATTCATAACTGTGCCATAGACAACACCGTAGCGTTCAGGCGGAAAGGCAGAAAATTTCACGTAAGCACGTTGTCCTTTTTCTAAAAAGCCAATATCTCTATTATCAAAAAACGCTTCAACAATGAGACCGCCCGCACCAGGGACAATACGCATGAGCGTTTTCCCCGCTTCTACAAAGCCACCCAAAGTGTGGATACTTAAATCATCAATGCGTCCATCAACAGGTGCATAAAGTGATAAATGGTCAAGACGATATTGGCAGCTGTCAAGTTTGGCTTTTAATCCT
>NZ_JAQISY010000003.1:0-157469 GCF_028618465.1 Bartonella sp. MM73XJBT
GAGAATTGAGAACAGCGTGTACCATTTGGCGAGTAGAGGCTTCCCCTCCTAAATCATAGGTCACAATTTTTCCAGAACGAATAACCTGATCAATACTCTCAGACAATTGCCGTGCCGCATCCTGAAAACCTAAATGGTCTAACAATAAAGCCATGGTATAAAGCATGGCAGACGGATTTGCTTTATTCTGTCCTGCAATGCGCGGTGCACTTCCATGAACAGGCTCAAAATAAGCAATATCGCTTCCTACGTTTGCACTAGGCGCAAGTCCTAATCCTCCCATAACTCCAGCGGAAAGATCAGAGAGAATATCACCAAACATATTTTCAGCAACAATTACGCCAAACTGCTCTGGCTTTGTTGCAATCCATAAAGCAATTGCATCAACATTATGAATATCTGCTGTAATTTCAGAATAATTCTGTGCAACTTTCTCAAAGATTTCTTGAGCAAACTGACCACTTTCCCGCATAACATTTGGCTTATCCGCAAAAGTAACCCGCTTCAACCCATGTATCCGTGCATAAGAAAAAGCATATTCAAACAACCGCTCTAAACCAAAACGTGTTTGCAAACGTACCGTCCAGGCTGCCTCTTCAAGACCATATTTTTCCAAATTTGGGTGTCTTAACCATGCAGCCTTTTCAGGAGTTATTCCACAAAAATCCAATCCCGCATACAGACCTTCACTATTTTCTCTGATAACACAAAAATGAAACGGCTTTTTCGGACCAACAATATATCTGATCGGTCGTATATTCGCAAAGAGACCTAATCTTTGGCGAAGCTGGATAACAGGGGAAACATACGTAGGTTTACGCTCTCTCAAATGTGGTGCAAGTTCTTCTAAAGCAGTTTCTTTTCCTTTACTGGTTACAGCTCCAAGTAAAATGGCGTCACTCTGCGTGATTTTTTGCCAAGTTTCCTGAGGGACAGGATCTCCAATCTGTTTCCAACATTCCCAGCCAATATCGCCATAAGTGAATTCTATTGGCAATTTAAATTGCTCTAAAACCATCAGTGCTGCATCACAAACCTCTGGTCCTACCCCGTCACCAGGCAACACAAGAACTTTTTTCTTTTTCATAACCCATTCATCCATTCATCGATAATTGCATTTGTCATAACAGGATTATCATCCCATAGACGCATACCAGCATCAGGGATAACCTTATATTCATGGTGAATACAATGACTTCTCGTTTGATTGTCTATAGTTGCAAGTTGTGACTTTTCACCAATTAGCGCTAAAAACTTTCCACTATATTTGATAATCTCATTTCTAGCATCCATCTCTAGCAAGAATTGAAATCCTCTCGTCATACGTTCAATTGCCATGTTCCTCTGCGCATCAGGGATCTTCAATAAAGTTCTTTTTTTAATTGCCCCAATAGGTTGCACGAACATATCTAATATTTCCAGAGCACTTGATAAATCACCACCCTTCAATAAAGTAAGAAGATATCCAAGTCGCCGTTGTAAAAGCTCATCTGGATAGCCTGGTGCATTTACAACAAGCACAGCCCGAACATTTGGAAGTCTTGCTGCCAACATTTGTACCAATGTCCCAGCCATAGCAAAACCCACAAGAATAAAAGGCTCCCGAAAGCGATCTTTTAGCTCTGCTGTAAGTGAAGGAATAACTTCACTTGTAGAGTTACTAGAAAAAAGAGATAACGTGTCTAACAGTGTAACCCTAAATCCTCTTTCTAAAAATAGATTTTTAAGTGGAGAACAAAAGATTCCTTTGTCCCACACTGGCATTACAGGCGCAAGAATAACACTATGAAAACTCATATCGTTTTTAAATCCTCTACGCTTTTTGTTTTAAATTTTGTATAGTAACTAGCATCTCTTCTATACCTAAAGGTATTTTAGCTTCTAACAAAGCTTGATATTCAACGCTTAAGTTATTTAGTGCCAAAAGAAAATCAACAGAGCTTCTATACACCGATGAAAAAAAGGGTTGGCTCTTTAGCTTTTCTGTCTGTTGTAAAACTTGATCCACATTGTAATATGCTTCCTTTTTACGTAAGTTTAAAAGTGCTAACCATAGCTCCAAAGTAAGATTTCCTGCTCCTTTGCCCATTCCCAGTAACGAACTATCAATAAAATTTGCACCCGCGTCTACAGCTGCTATACTATTTGCCATAGCCATACCTAAATTATCGTGCGCGTGAAAACCAATCTCTAAAGGTGAGATATCTTTTATTTTTTGCACGAAATGCGTTACAGTTTCAGGTAAAAGACTTCCATTAGAATCAGCTAAATACAAAATATTAGCTCCACAATTAACTGCTTCTATTGCTATGCTCTGTAAATAATTTTCATCTATTTGGCTTACCCTCGTAATATTAATACTAGTAGATAACCCTAAAGAACTAGCATAATGGCAAAGCACAAATGTAGACTCAATATCATTTTTATTGAGACATAATCGTAAGAGTGTAATCCCTAAATTCTTTAGTTCCCAAATATCCGACTGGTCAATATTATGTGGATGCGCAATAATGACGAGCTTAGCATCTGGAATAGCATCATGTAATAGCTTAATATAATCATTAGAGCACAAAGCAGTTTGACCAACGTTATCCATCGGCTTAAACGAACCCTTACGATAACCGATCTCAATATATTCAACTTGAGCCTTTGTCAGACTTTTAATGTGCTCAATAATATAATCTAGTGAAAAAGAAAATTGATTCCGATATCCCCCATCACGCAAAGTAACATCAAGATTTTTAAGCATAGCCCCCCCAATTTGGTTATTTAACTTAATTTGTTTCCAATTTCATAAAATAATTTGATTTCCGAATGTAAATTATAAAACCCACCACACAGCATGCCGCTAATAAAATGGCAACACACCATGGATTATGTCCAGATATTTTCCCTATAACGGCAGCACTCAGCGCAGCACTCCCTAATTGCAAGCTCCCCATAACACCAGATGCCGCCCCAGCAGCTTGTGGATGTGATGAGATTGCCAACGCTGTTCCTAATGGCAACAAAAAACCATTGCCAAAAGTAAGAAAAGAGATGGCTATTAAACTCGTTACAAGTGGCCATGGACTTACATACATTTGTAAAGCAAACAATATACCCCCTATAACAAAAATAATGTATCCACGCCGAACAGTATGTTCCATAGATTCTCGCTTAAGCAACCTTCTTGCTACCAAGTTACCTAGGACATAGGTTAAAGAAACACCAATGTAACTATAACCAATATATAAAGATGATAATCCCAAAGCTGTGAGAAAAAAAGGCGATTCCACTATGTAAGCAAAGTAGGTTGCATATGCAAAACATGGGATTAAGGCGTAAAATATAAATTGTTTATTTCTAAGAACCCCTAAACTGCTCTTAATAACCCCCGCAGGAGAAAAAGATTGGCGCTTTATAGGAGAAAGAGTCTCTGTTAATACAAAATAACAGAGTAGAATTGTAAGAAATATAAAAAGGCTTAAAAATATAAAGGTAGCTTGCCAATTAAAAACCTGCAATAAGATTCCCCCAATTAATGGAGCAAGTGCTGGTGATGTACCAACAAAAGGGAAAATAACCAAATAAAGCCTTCCTGCCGCCTTTTTATCCATTAAATCATTAATAATAGCGCGACTTAAAACAATACCCGAACAAGCCCCAAGCCCCTGTAAAAAACGCAGTATGAAAAAAGCTTGAATATTGACTGTATAAACTATACCTAATGTAGTAAAAAGCCATAAAAATAAACCAAATAGAAGCGTTTTTTTACGCCCAAAATTATCACTGAGCGGTCCATAAATCAGTTGTCCAACAGCTAATGCAAGTAAAAAAACTGCTACTGCATTTTGAATTTGAGATTCCGTTACTTGGTAGTATTGGCGCATGTCTCCAAGTGCCGGTAAAAAGATATCAGTAGAAATCAAACCTCCAACTGATAAACAGATAATAAGTAGCACAAATAATAGTGTAGGTTTATAAAACACACCAAGACTCTTTTAATAAAATTCTATCTAATAAAAATAAATTTATGCTATTTTAAAAACATATTTTTCTATATTTTAACTTTATCCACAGCTTAATGTAGTGCATATTTTATTAAACATCTTCTGTATACAATAATTACTTTCTTACATCATTAAATTAAAAACAGCTTTCAATATAATAATTTTTAAATATACTTCTCACCTTAGTAAAGATATTCTTTTATCATCATATAATATCTTCTAACTTCTCAAACCTATTTAATTAATAATTTCAAAGCTTACAATTTAAGCTATATCGAAATCTTAAAATATTTTAAACGAATTCTTATGTTTTTCATAAATATGGGATTGTATTCTATGTATATCTTGCTGGCATAATACGTGTATCTTTTTTTTGATGTTTTAGCTTAAAAAACTTTTTTAAAATCCACTCCCAAAGATGCATCAAGATGCATCGCTTTGGGCAATTTTTCAAGACAACTGCGTGAATGTGCAATACAATGATACCTATTTTATATGAGGGACGTGACCTCTTTCAATTTTGTCATAAATCATGATTTGAATATTCTGTTTAACTTCATATGTCTACACTTGAGTGTCGTGTATAAGAAAATTGCAAATAGATAGAGATAATATTCTTATTTTAAAATATGAATGCAGTTTATATTACCGTATTGAAAAAAATATGTTATGGTGCTTATAAAATAATACATTGCCATCCCTTGATTATTTATCTTAATCAACAAAATTATAGGATCTATAAAACTCAGTGCATATGTAAAGCACTCTTTCATCCGTCCCTTGTTTTTACTTTTTTATCTCGTTAGTTGTTATGATTTTTACTGCTGCTTATCGTGCTTTACAGCGTCTTATCACCCCGCAATATCGTATTATGATATTAAAAGCCTTGGGAATTACTTTTGTTGTTCTCGCCATTCTATGGTTAGGTGTACGCCAACTTTTTATATCCTATTTTTGGCCTTGGGTTGCTGATTTTCTTCCTGGATTACCTAGTTGGGCCGGATGGATAGGATTGGGTATGCTCATTATTTTTAATATTGGTTTAGCTATGCTGATGGCTTTTTTTATTGCCCCAATCACTGCTATGATTGGTGGTTTTTTCATTGATTCTGCTGCTGAAATTATTGAAAAAGAAGATTATCCAAACGAACCTGTTGGACATGCTCTGCCGTTTGGGCGCTCTCTGATTCTCTCCTTGAAATTTCTTCTTTTGAGTCTTCTTGGTAATGGAATTGCTTTTATTTTGTTTTTCGTACCAGGTGTCAATTTGATTGCCTTTTATGTTATTAATGGCTTTTTGCTTGGTCGTGAATATTTTGTGTTTGCCGCCTACCGTTTTCGCTCAGAACAAGAAGCACACGCCTTTTTACACACCCATTACCTAACAGTTTTTGGTGCGGGTTTGTTAATCGCACTTTTTGTTTCAATTCCCATTCTTAATTTAACAACACCGCTCTTCGCAGCTGCCTTTATGACATACTTACACAAAATGCTTTCGCAAAAAACCACCGCACCTGTTTGGCAGAAATAATAGCACTTCCTGAAAACCCAAACAAAATTCATGCGGAAAGAGTATAAGCAATAGTTATATGCTTTTAAATGAGTGCTTTTATTTCTCTCATCCAAGAAATCTCTTGAAAAAAATCTTGCTCTGATGTTGGCGTTTCGATAACATAATGTTATCGTACCCGTCATTTTTATAGACTATTATAGTCCTGTGGGTATTTTATAAAGCTTCTTTGCTTCAAAGGCATTGGTGTTAATGGTTCATTGAATATGCGTTTTCATCAGAAGCAAATGAAAAATTTGCCAACCAGTGTAAGAAATGGATTTTGATATCAAAACAAAATAAATAACCTTAGTTATTAAAACTGTTGAGAGACTTGTTGTAAGGAATACTCTTAATGGAGAAAGTTGCTATGATATTAGAAAAAAGGACAGTAGAGTGGGAGCTATGCATATACTGGTAAAGATATTAAAGAAACTGGTTTATTCAGCTGGCAAAGTGAGTCTGAGATCTTAAGTTCTATATTCTTTGAAATCATGTAAAAACTGTATCATATTTAAAGAAAGGCTATACAGATGAACTGGATTACAAATTATGTTCGCCCTAAAATTAATTCTATATTGGGACGCCGTGAAATTCCAGATAATCTATGGATAAAAGATCCCACCAGCGGTGAAATGGTCTTTCATAAAGATTTGGAGATGAATCAATATGTCATTCCAAGTTCTGGTTATCACATGCGCATCAGCGCTAAAAATCGTCTTATGCATTTTTTTGATGATGGTGTTTATACGCCTCTGGAAAATCCAAAAGTTGTAACAGATCCTTTAAAGTTTCGTGATGAAAAACGCTATATTGATCGGTTAAAAGATTATCGTTCTAAACTTGGAGTTGATGACAATATTTTAAGCGCACGTGGTACTATTGAAGGCTTATCAATTATAGCTATCGTCCAAGACTTCGCCTTCATGGGTGGATCCCTTGGTATGGCTTCAGGAGAAGCCATCATCAAAGCTTTTGATACCGCCATTGCCGAAAAATGTCCGTTGGTTCTTTTTGCCGCTTCTGGTGGTGCACGCATGCAAGAAGGAACACTCTCCTTGATGCAAATGCCTCGTACAACTGTAGCCATTGAAATGCTCAAAGAAGCAAAACTTCCTTATATTGTGGTTCTTACCAATCCAACTACCGGTGGTGTTACTGCTTCTTATGCCATGCTTGGTGATGTTCACATTGCTGAACCCGGTGCTATGATTGGTTTCGCCGGACCACGTGTGATTCAACAAACTATACGTGAGACTTTACCAGAAGGTTTTCAGAGCAGCGAATATCTGCTCGAACATGGTATGATTGATATGGTCGTATCGCGTTTGGAAATGAAAACAACCATTGCACGACTTCTCCGCTTAATGATGAAACATCCTGCAGCTGTTAACCCTTCCAATCCATCTCCAACAGATTCTCATCCCTCGCTTTCTACAACAAAAGCGGCTTAACTTCATGAAAAAAAAACAAGTACAAAGGATGATCAATGAGTTACTGAAAAATTATCCCAAAAAGTTTGATCTCTCTTTAGAACGTATTCTTTACCTTTTAGAATACCTTGGTAATCCACATTTAAAACTCGCTCCTGTTATTCATATTGCTGGAACAAATGGTAAAGGCTCGGCCTGTGCAATTTGTCGTGCTCTTTTAGAAAGTGCAGGTTACCGCGTTCATGTATACAGCTCACCTCATTTGGTCAACTGGAATGAACGCTTCCGTATAGGACAAAAAGGAGGTGGTCAACTTGTTACAGAGAGCCAACTGGCTGAGACAATTCGTGAAATTATAAAGGTGTATCGTCAAAAACCAATTACTATTTTTGAAATTCTCACAGCTGCTGCTTTTATGCTTTTTAGTACACATCCAGCTGATGTCGTGATTTTAGAAGTTGGTTTAGGAGGACGTTTTGATGCTACTAATGTGATTAATAAACCAGCTGTCTCTCTTATTATGCCTATTGATTATGATCATGAGACTTTTCTTGGCAACACAATTGCACAAATCGCTTTTCAAAAAGGGGGAATTATCAAACCTGCTGTTCCAGTGGTTATTAGTAAGCAAGATCATGATGAAACGCTTTCTGTGTTAACGACACTTGCTGATAAAAACAAAGCACCATATTCTCTCTTTTGTCAAGATTATCAGAGCTATACAGAACATGGACGTATGGTCTTTCAAAATAATCAAGGTCTTATGGATCTTCCGCTCCCTAACCTTATTGGAACCCACCAAATTGCTAATGCTGGAGCTGCTCTTGAAGCTGTGCATCAAGCAGGTTTCAGGCTTTCAGAACACGCAATAAGTTATGCTTTACGAAAGATTTACTGGCCAGCACGGATGCAACATCTTACCCATGGATATTTGGTTGATCAGCTGTCTCCTCATATTGATTTATGGCTCGATGGTGGTCACAATCCTGCTGCTGGAAAAGCTGTTGCAGCAGAACTTACCAAGTGGAGAAAAAAAACAAACCGTCCTTTTATTATGATTGCTGGTATGCTCAATACCAAAGATGCTGTTGGTTATTTTCGTCCGTTAGCAAACCTCGTAGATAAAGTTTACACAATCCCATTAACTGAAAGTACTGCCGGTATTTGTCCAACGATTTTAGCTGAATCAGCACGAAAAGCAGGGATTTTTTCCACTCCACAACCACATCTAAAAGATACCTTACAGAAAATTAAGACAGAGCATCAAGATGCAATTGTCCTTATTGCTGGTTCCCTTTATCTTGCAGGTGATATTTTACGTGACAATAAAACACCACCATGTTAAAAATTGATTATTCATGGAGCTTTGAAAGATAGATTTTTAAATCATGCAACTCGATTATGCACTTTATCAACATCCTAAACTTATCACTGTTTTTGGTGGCTCTGGTTTTGTCGGACGGCATGTCGTGGAAACTTTAACCAAGCGGGGTTATCGTGTTCGTATTGCTGTTCGTCATCCGCAAAAAGCTTATTATATGCTCCAAATAGGAGAAGTAGGGCAAACCCAAATGCTGAAAACCAATATCAAGCATCGCGCCTCTGTTGCACGCGCATTGCTTGGAGCAGACGGTGCTGTCTTTCTTCCTGGTAGCTTAACACAAGCAAATCAATCAAATTTTCAAAATACACAAATTGATGGTGCAAAAAATGTCGCTGAATTAACAGCTCAAGCTGGCATTCCACTTATCTACATGTCTGCGCTTGTAGCCAATCAAAACGCTAAATTCCTTTATGCACGCGTTAAATTTATGAGTGAACAAATCGTCCAGAACACGCATCCTCAAGCAATTATTATGCGCCCATCCGTTATCTTTGGACCAGAGGATTGTTTTTTTAACACCTTAGCAAACTTGTCGTGTTTTTTACCAATCATGCCCCTTTTTGGTGGTGGACAAAGTAAATTACAGCCCGTATATGTTGGGGACATCGCTGAATTTGTCGTTCGTGCTTTAGAAGGACAAGTAATCTCTGGAAAAAGTTATGATCTTGGTGGTCCACAAATTATTACGTTCCGAAATGCCCTTGAAAATATATTAAAAATCATTCATCGTAAGAAAACCATTTTGTCTATGCCTCTTTCTGTAGGGCTATTGATGGGAAGCTTTTGGGGAATGATCGGTAAATTGCCTTTCTTGCCAACACTTGTGACAACTAACCAGATACACTTCTTACAAATGGATAATATTGTTTCTCAAGAAGCTATCAAAAATGGGTATACTTTAGAAGGTGCTGGTATTACCCCCAGAGCAATGGCTGCTCTCTTGCCAAGTTATCTCTGGCGATTTCGCCCACACGGTCAATTTTCCAAAAATTTACCAGCCTAGTGCATATTCTAGCAAGAATTAATCAACATATTGATTTTTAATTATTTGTTTCTTTCTTGAGATAGCAACGTATTGATTTATATAGATAATCTAGCGTTATTCATATTAAATGAGAATCTTGAATATCCTAAGACTCTCTCATTTAAAATCTCTCCCATGTTGAATCAATCAAAACCATTCGTTTGCACGTTACAAATGGGATGAGCGTATGGATAAAAACTATTAAGAAAGGAGTAAAATGGCTCTTATGAATCGTCTTAGATGTCAAGGTCTATAACAACATTGGGGGGTGGCAAGTATAATAATGGTACCGGCTTATTACTAAGCGTAAAGATAGAAGTGTTTAATTGAAACAGAGATATCAAAGAACGTTATATTTTCTCACTTTACTCTCCTCTCACGCAGAATCATAAAAAGGCTTGTACTTGCGCATCACATAAAAACTAGATATGTGAAGAAAAATCGTTCGAAAATGAATTAAATACATCTGAATTGTCTTCATGCAAGAACGGGAAAAATATTGAAGATAAAAAAATATCATTATGGTTTTGCTTAATTACCTTATAACCATAAGGATGCTAGTATCCTATAAATTTTGTATTACTGTACTATTCATAGGTAGTATTGCAAACGTGAAATGAGAAGAAAAATAAAATATTCCTTTAAAATAAATATACGAATAAGCAATACAATAAGGTATCGTTCTTTATAAACATGTATTTTTTTGTCATTTCATTCACTTGTCGTCTCTCGAAAGAAAAAGAGAAGCCTATTGATGAAATTTATATGTCTTAGTTTTTTTATAATATAATTTCGTCACAGTCTTTTTTTACTCTCCTGTTCTCACCACTTTAAAACAATAAATATTGATAAATTTTGCTTGCTCAATAAAATTTATGAGTCCCTTTATATTCTGTTTGTTACATTCATTGTTTCGATAGATAAAAGTGTCTTTATTGAACAAATTTATGGGGATTTTAATAAAGGATTTTTTACATAAAGAAGTCTTGCTATTGGCTTGCATTTTTTTTTAATTTCTCCTACCGTCTGGGGAAAAATGATTTTAAAGGAATAAAGAATGGCAACTCCAGATTATGTTGTCAAAGATATCGATCTTGCTGCTTATGGCCGTAAAGAACTGGATATCGCTGAGACAGAAATGCCTGGTTTAATGGCGTGTCGTAAAGAGTTTTCTTCTCTTCAACCTTTGCGTGGAGCACGCATTTCTGGTTCATTGCATATGACGATTCAAACAGCTGTTTTAATTGAAACATTAACAGCTATCGGAGCTGATGTGCGGTGGAGTTCTAGCAATATTTTTTCTACACAAGATCACGCAGCAGCGGCTATTGCAGCCACTGGTATCCCTGTTTTTGCAGTTAAGGGGGAAACATTGCAAGAATATTGGACTTATATAGATGCCATTTTCCAATGGCCAGATGGCAATCCTTCAAATCTTATTTTAGATGATGGAGCTGATGCTACAAATTATATTTTGATGGGATGCCGTGCGGAAGAAAATAAAGATATTCTCTCTCATCCTAAAACAGAAGAAGAAGGATTCTTTTTCAAACAAATCCAAAAGCGTATGGAGACTACACCAGGTTTTTTCACACGACAGCGCGCAGCAATCAAAGGTGTGAGCGAAGAAACCACAACAGGTGTAAACCGTCTTTATCAATTACAAAAGGAAGGGCTTTTGCCTTTTCCTGCCATTAATGTCAATGATAGTGTCACAAAATCAAAATTTGATAATAAATACGGATGTCGAGAATCACTCGTAGACGGTATTCGGCGCGCAACAGATGTTATGATAGCTGGTAAAACAGCCATTGTCTGTGGATATGGAGATGTAGGTAAAGGTTCAGCAGCCTCTCTTTCAGGTGCTGGAGCACGCGTTAAAGTGACAGAAATTGATCCAATCTGCGCCCTTCAAGCAGCTATGGATGGTTATGAAGTTGTGAATCTAGATGATGATGCTTCTAGTGCCGATATTATCATCACCACAACAGGCAATAAAGATATTGTCCGTTTAGACCATATGCGACAGTTAAAAGATATGTGTATCCTTGGAAATATTGGGCACTTTGATAATGAAATCCAAGTATCAGCTCTTAGAAATTTGCCATGGACGAATATTAAACCACAAGTCGATATGATTACCTTTCCCGATGGAAAACGCATCATTTTGCTTTCTGAGGGGCGTTTACTTAACCTTGGTAATGCTACGGGACATCCCTCTTTTGTCATGTCGGCCTCATTTACGAACCAAGTTTTAGCGCAAATCGAACTCTTTACCCGTTCAGTCCACTACAAAAATGAAGTGGCTGTTTTGCCGAAACATCTTGATGAAAAAGTTGCCCGCCTTCATCTTAATCGGCTAGGAATAAAACTAACCACTTTATCAGAAGAACAAGCGGCCTATATTGGAGTTACACCACAAGGACCTTATAAACCAAATCATTATCGTTACTAAAATGTTTTCTTGGGTTAAAAGAAAAAAGGAAAAGGCGCCGTGCTCCGCTGTGGTGATTATGTCCCTCTAAAAAAAGCTCAAAAAATGATGCGAATTTTCGCGTATATTTTTTGTCTTCTTTTCCTTTTTTTTCCAAAATGTGTTGTTGCTCAACCATTGGAAAGGCTTCTACCATTTACTTTTCCAGATGGTCCATGGCTCCTTTTAGCACTGTGTGGAGGAATCTTTTCCGCCTCACTTTTTATGTGTATAGCTGTTATTACGCGTGCAAAAAAAGCTGCATGGCAGCCTCTGCAAGCAACTCAAGTAGAGCTTTTTGAAAAACTTAAATATTATGAATGGCTTTTAAAAGAAACAGGACAATCTCTCCTTATTTGGGAAAACCCAAGCGCTTTACCTCGTGTTGTTGGTAACATTCCTGCATTACAAAATTTAGGAATTGATCAGAAAGATTTTCAGTGTTTTGAGCTCTGGCTTGAAGAAAATTCACGCCGAGAACTTGACTATGCATTAACACAATTACGTTACAAATCTCACCCTTTTGAATTGTCTATCACCACGATAAATAATACGCTATTACAAGTTACAGGGGTAATTGCTGGAACAGTAGCCATTGCACGCTTTCAAGATATTTCAACACAGCAGAGCGAAAATGCGCGCTTAAAAAAAGATATCTCTAAAATCCTTATCGAACTGAGAATGCAGCGTAATCTTCTTGATCGTATTCAAGAACCGGTATGGATACGAGATTGTGAAGGAAGAGTTTGTTTTGTTAATCGTGCCTTTAGAGAAATGACCGGCTTTCGAGAAGATAGTCATGAAATAGATGATCTTTTCAATGAAACAACACAACGGAAAACCGATGAGGTCGAAACAATTTTTCAAGAGCATGTTCATACGGTTATTGATGGAGAACGGCATTGTTTTCATCTCACACGAATTACAACAACCGAAGGAATGGCAGCTTTTGCACATGATGACAGCCCCTATGAAAATCTTGCCAATGAACTCAAACGTGTTCTGCAAAGCCATTGTGAAACACTTGATCAAATTTCAACAGCTGTCGCTATTTTTGATAGCAACCAAAAGTTAAAATTCTGCAATCATGCTTTTAAAATTTTATGGCCATTGGAAAGTACTTTTTTAGAAAGTGGACCAAGCCATACATTGCTTCTTGAACGTCTGCGTGAAAAAGGGCTCATTGCGGAACATCCTGATTGGCGCACATGGAAAGAAGAACTTTTTAAAGCCTATCAACAAACGGAAGCCAATCAACAAATTTGGAATCTTCCAGATGGACGCACAGTGCATGTTATTTCCAGCCCTCATCCACAAGGAGGAGTCACTTGGCTTTATGAAAATCTTACAGAAAAAATTGATCTTGAACGACGCTACAATACACTCATTAAAATACAAGGCGAAACGCTTGATAAACTTTCAGAAGGTGTGGTGGTTTTTGGCACGGATGGACGACTTCGTTTATCAAATCCTGTTTTATCAAAATTATGGTCTCTCCCTTATAACTTATTGGTAGAAGGTACCCATATTACCCAATTGCAAAGCCATTGTTCAACTTTAACCATGGGAAGAGAATGGGATCAATTTACCCAGTTTATTACAGGTTTTGCTGAAAAACGCGATATATATTCAGGTCGTATGGACCTTAAAAATGGCATGATCATTGACTATAAATTGGTACCGCTTCCTGATGGACAAACAATGCTTAATTTCGTTAATGTTACAGATACTGTTCATGTAGCACGTGCTCTTCAAGAAAAAAATGATGCCTTAGAAAGTGCTGATCGTTTGCGTAATGAGTTTGTTCAACATGTTTCCTATGAGCTGCGTACACCTCTCACCAATATTATTGGATTTTCTGATATTTTACGCGATCAAATTTTTGGCCCTCTTAATGAACGCCAAAAAGAATATCTTGGGCACATTCATTCAGAATCAGGCACCCTTTTAAATATTGTTAATGACATCCTTGACCTTGCAACTCTTGATGCAGGCATTATGGAGCTAGACGTACAACCAGTGAATATTGCCGATGCCATGATACAAGCAATCACACGTGTCGAAGAACGCCTTAATGAGCGCCATATCACGCTTTTACAACAAATTTCTCCTTCTTTAAATTGTATCTCTGCTGATGCAACACGTTTGCATCAAATTTTTGTTAATGTTCTCAGCAACGCCATTAATTTTGCACCAGAAGCAAGCACAATTGAATTTTGTGTTGATGAACAAGATGATAATATTATCTTTAGTGTTCACAACGAGGGCTCTGATATTCCAGAAGATATCTTAGATCGCATTTTCAAACGTTTTTCTTCGCATTCACATCATGGTGGGCGTGCGGGAGCAGGTCTTGGTCTGTCCCTTGTTAAAAGCTTTGTCGAACTCCACGGTGGACATGTTGAAATTCTTACCGGTATGGGAAAAGGAACAACAGTTAAATGTTTTTTCCCGATTTCCAAAGGAGATAAAGTTTTTTAATCTCGTCTTTTATTATTACAATTTTTTTTACCCATGGCATGGAATTGTTCATGAATTTTCGTTTTTTTCTTGAAAATGAAGAAGCAACTAGGCTTTTCGCGCAAGACTTAGCCCTTGCTTTAAAACCAGGTGATCTGGTGACGCTGCAAGGTGATCTTGGAGCAGGAAAATCAACTATTGCACGGACAATTATCCACACACTTGCCAACGACACAACTCTAGATGTTCCAAGCCCTACTTTCACTCTCGCCCAAAATTATCAACTTCCACAATTGGAAATTGTTCATGCAGACTTTTACCGCCTTTCTATGGCAGAAGAAATTGATGAATTAGGGCTTTATGAAGCACGTGAAAGCAGCGTTTTACTCATCGAATGGCCAGAAAAAGGTGCTGATCTTTTAGGACCAATTACCTTCGCACTTACTTTACAACATGAAGGTTGTGGGCGTCATGTGACTCTCATATCTGCACAAAATTCTCTTGAGCGTCTCCAGCGCTCTTTTGCAATTCGCACATTTTTAACAGCCCATGGGCGCGGTCAAGTTCATCGTCATTTTTTGGCTGGAGATGCCTCTGCACGCACCTATGAACTTCTGGATGATGGACAACACAGTGAAGTTCTCATGGATGCGCCAACCATGCAAAGGGAACAGAATTCTGATCTCTCTTACATAACAAGTGCACAACTTGCACAAGATATCCGCCAATTTGTCGGAATTAATCAGCTTCTTTTAGAGAATGGATTTTCTGCTCCCCATATCTTTGTCGAAGACTTTGAAAAAGGTCTTTTGATTCTAGAAAATTTAGGGTGTGATGGAATTTTAGATCAAAACCGTTATCCTTTAGAAGAACGCTATATCGCCTGTAGCGAATTGCTGGCTACCTTTCATCAAAAATCGTGGCCTGCAGAGAAGCAATTTGCAACATTTTTGTTGCAAATTGCCTCCTATGATTGCCAAGCACTACAAGCAGAACTTTCTTTATTGCTAGACTGGTATGTACCCTTTCAAACACAAAAAACTTTAGATCAAGAACAGCGTGAAACTTTTTTTGCTTGTTGGCAACCCTATCTCGATAGTCTTGCTCAAGGTGAAAAAACCTTCGTTATGCGTGATTATCATTCACCCAATATTCTTTGGTGTGCACAAAAAAAAGGAATGGATCGCATTGGTCTGATTGATTTTCAGGATGGCTTAATAGGTCCAACAGCCTATGACCTTGTTTCTTTAGGGCAAGATGCACGTGTGTTTATTTCCCCAACACTGGAGACAAAAATTCTCGATGCCTATTGCAATGCACGCTATCAAGCCCCACGCTCTTTTGATGAAAGCGAATTCCGCAAGCTTTATGCTTTTGCTGGTGCCCAGCGCGCTTCGAAAATTCTAGGGATTTTTATACGCCTCCATCAGCGTGATGGAAAATCATCTTATCTTAAATATCTCCCTTACGTGCAAAATTATCTTGTTCGCAATCTTTCAAACCCCATACTTGCACCTTTACAAAATTTTTATCAAGAATTGGGACTCCTTTCAAAAGTAGAATAGGTACAGGTACCCTTAACTTTTGTAAAAACACTTTCTCCTCCTATCATCCATTTTGACTGTAGAATATAAAACTACACATTCTTTTTTATTTTTTTTTCAAAATTTTCTATGAAAATTAACAAATATTCTCTGCAAAACTGATTTGTTAAAGTCTTACAAGGTTATAGGAAAAATTTTTTCAAAATAATATCATCTATAAGCAGTACTTTCATATTGCACCATATAATCTAGTACGCAACGTTTCTTATTTATGCTATGCAATGAATTACCAATATCCTTGCAAAGCAAAAGTTTTTTTAAATTTAACCGTTGCTCTTTATAGCGCCTGTTTGGATTCGATACTGAATCCTAATGCATTCTTTGTGCAAAAATTATGTGAAAAGTTCTTTATCTTCTTGCGCAAAAACTTAAACCATATGATCTATTACGATTTTTTATAGGATGAAACTCAAAATCTCCTGTAAAAAATGTAGCTTTTCGGTTTTTACCTTCATAAAAATTGTATAGAGTAGAAACAATACAAATAATCAATAAGATGGAATATTTCCACGCATTCTAAATGAGATCACATGACTTATAAACCACGTGTCTTTTCTATTTCTCCGGGAACATCTTTTCTACCGCATTTTGTCGATGCACTATTTTCTCACACTCTTATTGATAATTTTGCAACAAATGGGGATATCCAAACAGCTCTTGCGGATACCCTTATTTATGTACCAACGCGCCGTGCTGCTCGTGCTTTGCGTACAGCCTTTGTTGAAAGAAGTGAGACAAAATCAACCTTCTTACCAACTATTCGCGCTCTAGGAGACGTGGATGAGGAAAGCTTTCTTTTTGATGACAATCATATCCACATGCTAAATCCTCCCATTGGAGAAAGTGAACGTCTCCTGCTTCTCGCACGTCTCATTCGTCCATGGCGTGAAAATTTACCAGATCATTTGCGTGCCATGTTTGGTACAGAAGACGTGCTTATTCCTGCTCATACAGCTGATGCAATTTGGCTTGCTCAAGATTTAGCGCAGTTGATGGATGAAATGGAAACAGAAGCAGCAGATTGGTCAAAACTTAAAGAAATTGCTCCCGATATGGTTGCCGAATGGTGGCAAATAACGCTCAATTTCCTCACCATTGTTACAAAAAGTTGGCCACAAATCTTACAAGAGAGAGGGCAAAGTAACCCAGCTGCATGGCGCAATCAAGCACTCCAAATGCACACTGAAACTTTACGGCGGGCTTGGCCTGATAAGCCTATCATCGCCGCTGGTATATCAGGTTCTATTCCCGCAGTCTCTCATCTTTTAAAAGTCATTTCTTCTCTGCCAAAAGGCGCTGTTGTTCTTCCTGGACTTGATCTTTATATGGATGAAGGACAATGGGAGGCATTAGGCACAACTTATAGCGAAAAAACAACTGGTGATGTTTTCGATCATGCAACAAACGTTTTTAGCCATCCTCAATATCACTTAAAAAAACTTCTCTCTCTGATGGGGTGCCACCGCATTGATGTGCGCGAAATTGGTCAACAAAGCGCAATACAAAAAAGACGTGCTGCTCTTTTATCAGAAGCACTGCGACCAGCCTCAACAACAGAGCGATGGGTGCAAATTGTCCGCGATGATTATGAAAACCTTTGTGCAAATTGGTCATTCATTGAAGCTATAAATGAGCGTCAAGAAGCACTCGCTATTGCTGTTGCTTTACGTAATGCTATTGAAGAGCCTCAAAAAACTGCAGCTCTTATTACCAATGATCGCAATCTTGCACGCCGTGTCACAGCTGAATTACAGCGTTTTGGCATTGAAGCAAATGATTCAGGTGGAATACCACTTGCACAAACATTACCTGCAACCCTGTTACGACTTATTTTAGAAAATGTCTTACAATCTCATGATCCTATTGCTTTTCTTTCCCTTCTCAAACATCCTCTCACAACACTAGGACAAAACCGTCACCACTTACGTGAAATAGCAGAAAATTTTGAACTCTTTGTTCTTCGAGGAAATACGAGCTGTATTCATCTTTGCGAATGCGACCAATTCCTTGAAAAATGGATAGAAATATATTCCCATCATATTTTTGAAAACAACATTCTTGATCAACAAAACTATGAAGAAGCACGCCTGCTTTGTGATCTTTTGGTTAAAGCTGTGGAGCCTTTAGCATCTCTCATGACACAAGAGAGGGAATGTACCATCAGTGAGGCAGCGGTAGCAACAGTTGAAGTTTTTGAAAATTTTGGGCGTGATGAAAACGATTCTCTTGTGCATCTTTATCAACATGAAGCAGGACAAGCTCTTTTGGCTTTTTTGCGTGAATTGGTGAGTGATCAATCAGGATTAACATTCTCTCTTTGCGAATGGCCAGCTATATTTTCAGCCCTGATTGCAACGCGCTCTGTCACCCCTCCACCTGGAGGACATCCACGTTTATTCATCTGGGGCACTTTGGAATCACGTTTGCAAACCGTTGATACCGTGATTATAGGCGGACTTAATGAAGGATCATGGCCTATTACAACCCGCAATGATGCTTTTTTATCGCGACCAATGAAAATGATGTTAACGCTTGAACCCCCAGAACAACGTATTGGTCTTTCTGCCCATGACTTTCAGTGGGCTATGGGAATGAATAACGTGGTGATGAGCCGAGCAATACGAGTTAATCATACCCCTTCACTTCCTTCACGTTGGCTACAGCGCTTAGAAACAGTTATAGGAAAACAGGTTTGGCAACAAATTCGTGCACGTGGTGAAATATTCCTTCATTGGGCGACAATGCTTGATCATACAAAGAGCATTGCCGGTGCGACACGTCCTTGTCCTGTTCCCCCTCTTGAGGCGCGCCCACGCCATTTTTCCGTCACTGAAATCGCAACATTGCGCTATGATCCTTATGCTATTTATGCCAAAAAAATCTTGCGTCTCAAACCGCTTAAAGCACTCATTAATGCTCCTAGCGCTGCTGAGCGTGGAATGCTTTATCACGCTATTCTTGCTGCTTTTTGCACAAAAATAAAAAATCCAAATGCTGCAAATGCACTCGATGTACTCCTCAATATCGGACGTCAAGAATTTGATAAATTCAATTTGCCTGCCGATATTGAAGCAATCTGGTGGAACAATTTTGAAAATCTTGCTCCGTTTTTACTGCAATGGGAGCAAAGTTTAGGACCTCGAGAACGATATGCTGAAGTGGTATCGCAAAAAATACCTATAGGTACAACAGGTGTAACCCTTTCAGGGCGCGCTGATCGTATTGATGTCTTACCAAATAAAATGGTTGAAATACTTGATTTTAAAACCAGTACACCTCCCTCATCAAAACAAGTACGCGATTTATTGTTTCCACAATTGGCATTGGAAACAGCTTTGCTCATGCAAAGTGCTTTTACAAATTTTCAAAATCTTATCCCTGTCAATTTATTTTACATCGCTCTCAATAAAAAAGGCAAAATCACTTCCCAATCGATTCTTCTAAAGAGAGAAGAAAAAGAGCATCAAAGCGTAATTCATCTTGGTGAAAAAGCATGGGAACACCTTATCGCATTAATAAACCATTATCAAAATCCACAACAAGGCTATCTTTCACATGCCGTCCCCATAGCAACACGATATGAAGGGGACTATGACCATCTGGCACGCTTATGGGAATGGTCAAGTGGACTTCAAAAAGCGGATCAATCATGACTTTTTTTTCTATTCCTGAAACAGCCCTTGATGCACAATCAACAGCGACACATCCAAAAACAAATGTATGGGTTTCTGCAAATGCAGGATCTGGAAAAACCCACGTTTTAAGTGAACGTGTCATTCGTTTGCTTTTAAACGGTACCCCTCCTGCACGTATTTTATGCCTTACTTATACAAAAGCTGCTGCTGCTGTTATGCAATCGCGAATTTTTCGCACACTTTCCAGTTGGAATGAATTGGACGACACACAGCTACAACAAACCTTATCACAGCTTGAAAAGAAGCCCATCAATGCGCAAAAATTGACCTATGCACGTCAACTTTTTGCTCGTGCCTTAGAGACTCCAGGGGGCTTAAAAATTCAAACTATTCACGCATTTTGTGAATCTCTTTTGCATCAATTTATGCTAGAAGCAAATATCGCCGGACATTTCGAACTACTTGATGATATCAGTCGCAAAAAACTCCTCGAAGAATCCCGTCGCCAGCTTTTGGAGCATAAAGATGCACAAGCTTCTTTGAAACAGCTCCTTAAAGTTATCAGTGAGCACACTTTTAACCAATTGTTGTATGAAGCAACTGAAAAACAACATAAATTGTCTGGTTTTTTGACCTCTATTCTATCTGAAAATGGTGAGGAAAAATTGCGTGCGCTCTTTCAGTTAGCACCCAATGAAACAAATGAACAATTATTAGAAAACATTCAACAAACTGCCTGCTTACCTCTTTATGCTCTTACACATTGCCAAACCTATGGCAATAAGAGCCTTAAAGATATGATCGCGAAATTTTCCCAATTAAAAGACACTTGTGATGAAACAAATATTATCGATATTATTTCTGATATTTACTTTAAAACAACAGGAGAACCGCGCAATTTTTCACGTTTATCTTGTAAAAAAGCAGATGAAATCTGGCCTTTTATTCAACAAATGATTGCAGATAAACAAAGCAAACTTTCTGTTCTTTTAGAAAAATATCAATGTGTGAAAATCGCCACACTTAATAGAACTGCTTTTCATATTTGTGCTCTATATCTTAAAATCACCGCAAATCTTAAAAAAGCCAATGGCCTCTTAGATTTTGATGACCTCATTGAGCGCACACTCCATTTGTTAAAGCGTAAAGGTGCAAGCCAATGGGTGCACTATAAACTTGACAATGGTCTCGATCATATTTTGCTTGATGAAGCACAAGATACCAACCCTGAGCAATGGCAAATTATTCAGCTTTTGGTGCAAGAATTTTTCACAGGACATGGTCAACGTACAAATATCCGTACTCTTTTTGCTGTCGGAGATGAAAAGCAATCAATCTATTCTTTTCAAGGCGCGGCTCCAGAAAACTTTGCTGAAAATGGACGAATAATTCAAAAAAAAGTGCAGCAAGTCAATCAGAAATTTGAAAAAATACAACTCAATTATTCTTTTCGCTCTACAGCTGATGTCCTTAAAAGCGTTGACCTTGTTTTTGAAACACCAGAAAATTACAAAGGGCTTTCAGCAGAAAATACAAAGACAGTGCATGAAGCCATTCGTGTTCACAGCCCAGGTGATGTGACTGTATGGGATGCTTTCTCTAAAGAAAAAAATGAACTTCCTGATAAGTGGCATTTAAGCGTTGAGCATTTCGACACACCTGAAAGACGTTTGGCAGAAAAAATTGCTGAAACAATTGCCGACTGGTTGCACAATGGAGAAATACTACCAGCAAAAGGACGCTTTATGCGTGCCAGTGATATTATGGTCTTGGTACGCAAACGTGATCATTTTGTTTCTGCTCTCTCCCGCGCCCTTAAACAACGCAATATTCCTGTAGCGGGTGCTGATCGGTTACAACTCACCAATCATATGAGTGTGCGTGATTTAATGGCGCTGGCACGTTTTGTTTTGCAACCAAAAGATGATCTTTCTCTTGCTTGTGTTTTAAAAAGTCCACTTTTTGCTCTTAGCGAGGAGGAACTTTTTCAGCTTGCCGCTCATCGTCAAGACTCCCTTTGGCAAAGCCTTTGTATGCACGCTTCATCACAGGCATCTTTAAAAGATGCTTTTGAAAATTTGAATCACTATCGTACTCTCGTGGATAAAATACCGGTTTTTGAATTTTATAGCCATATTTTAAATAACGATAAGGGACGGCAGAAAATCTTAGCCCGCTTAGGAGTGGAAGCAAATGATGTACTTGATGCCTTTATGGATTATACACTCACTATTCAAAAAACTGGTTTACCAGGATTGCAAGCTTTTTTGGAAACACTTACTGCAAATGATCCAGAAATTAAACGCGAGTTTGATCAAAATCACGAAGAAATTCGTATTATGACTGTTCATGCCGCAAAAGGCTTAGAAGCTGCTGTAGTCTTTCTGGTTGATCCAGGAAGCACTATTTGGCATCCTCAACACGCACCTCATTTGCTTAAAGTGCCTTCAAGTCATAGGCAAGGTCGTGATCAACAAGCGTTTATTTGGCGTCCTAATGAAAAATTTGATACAAAACTCTCTAAACAAGCACTGTCATGCTTAAAAGAACGCGCTGAAGAAGAATATCGGCGTCTGCTCTATGTAGGAATGACACGTGCTGAAGATCGATTGTTCGTTTGTGGATATCGTGGTGAAAAAACCTCCCCTCAGACATGGTTACAATTGGTAAAAAATGCTCTTAAACCCCATGCCGTTGCTATAGAAGGTCCAGCAAAAGATATTGAGGCTTGGCGTTATTGCATTACACCTTCTTCTCCCTCTATAAATCAGGAAAGACCTTGTGCCGAGTGCCAAACACTCCCATCTTTGCCTGCTTTTTTTTCTCATACAGTTCCAGCAGAACCAGTTCTACCCAAACCGTTGAGACCCTCTGTTGCTAGCCTTTCTATTGAAGCTGATCCTGAGATTTCCTCTCATCCCAAATATCTTAGTATTTCACCTGTCTTAGGAGAAAAAAATACCAACAGAGCTTTTTTCATTGAATATGGTAATATTGTTCACCGATTGCTGCAACACTTGCCCAATTGCCCCCCTCAAAAACGTCGCGATTATGCCCAACACTATCTCAATAGCAAAGTCTCTCATTGGCAGGAAACACAAAGAGAAAAGGCACTTTGTCATGTTTGGAAAATTTTAGATCATGCCTATCTTGCCCCCCTCTTCTCTGAACATTCACGTGCTGAAGTTCCTTTAATGGGTATTGTCAAAATTCGTGGAAAAGAACAAGCAATTTCCGGACAAATTGACCGTCTCTATATCACAGAAAAGAGCATAATTTTTGCGGATTTTAAAACAGGCGCTCCACCTGAAAATGAAGCTGCTATCCCTCCACACCATTTGTTGCAAATAGCTCTTTACCACAAATTGCTGCAAGCTATTCATCCACACAAAGATATCCAAGCTCTTCTTGTTTACAGTAAAGAGGTGAAAGTTTTTAAGCTTCTTCCGGAAAAACTCGAGGTGCTTCTTGATGAGATTGCATGATAAACTAAAAAAACTTTTTCACAAAGCTCCTTATCATTTATCTTTGCAATAACTTGATATGAAGCGTTATCGTACCAATCTATAAAAGTGAATATAAAGGACAAATCAATGACATGTATAAAAGTTGATAAGAGCAGTTTTGAAAATGAAGTTCTGACCTCCTCTACCCCTGTTGTGGTTGATTTTTGGGCAGAGTGGTGTGGTCCTTGCAAAATGATTGCTCCGATTTTAGATGAAATTTCAATGGAAATGCAAAATCAAGTCAAAATTGCCAAAGTGAATATCGATGAAAATCCAGAACTAGCTACCCAATATGGAGTACGCTCGATTCCTACCTTATTGATGTTCAAAGGTGGAAATGTTGCATCAAATATGGTTGGTGCTGCTGCCAAAGGACGCATTTCTGAATGGATCAAAGGACTTCTTTAAATCTTCTTACAGGGATTTTTCTATAAAAAGGAGAGAGCGTATCTCTCCTTTTTCTATGATTTTTGAGAACAGTTTTTTCTTCTTTTAAAACTTATCTGTTAAAAAAACATCTCTTAAAAGAGCTTAAATCCATTTCCCGACAGTGTCCATGAATGATATCATGATAAAGCCTCTTGACTCGCCATCTTTACACTTATGAAAGGCAAATTGGCATTATACTCTTTTCTAGCTCACAATGTTTCTATAGCCCTTGGCACCTAAGGCGGTTCATAAGAAGTATTTTTATTTCTTGCTTATGTCATTTACCTACACGCCAGCCCCATCTGTGACGTGCAAGTGAACGGCTTTGATTGATTCTCCATGAGAGAGATTTGAAATGAGATAATTGTGGGAGATGGGGGGCCTTTATTCAAGATGAATAACGATTAATTATCTTTATAAATCAATTTATTGTAGTTTACTCAGAACGTATTTGATAATCCTTAAAAGCAGCAAATTTTATTTTCGGTGCTCGCTCTGTTTCATAATTTAGTGAAAAATGGTTTTCTGCTAAAAAAACCGGAGCACCTTCTAGATCATGGGCAATGGCAGAACGGTGATTGTTAAGAAACTTTTGCAGCTCATCTTTACTCTCTGCTGAAATCCAACGGCATATATTAAAACGTGCTGGTTCAAAATTTACTGGCAAGCCATATTCTATTTTAAGCCGTTCTTTGAGAACATCAATCTGCAAAGCACCAATCACACCAATGAGAGAAGGTGAACCATCATCAGGGATAAATAATTGCACAACCCCTTCTTCCGCCATTTGTTGTAAAGCTTCTTTCAATTTTTTTGCTTTCATTGGATCACCCAAACAAACACGACGCAAAATTTCCGGTGCAAAATTGGGCACACCTTTAAAGAGGATATCTTCTCCTTCTGTCAAGGTATCACCAATACGCAATGTTCCATGATTAGGAATTCCTACAATATCACCGGCATAAGCTTGATCAGCAATTTGCCGCGAACGCGCAAAGAAAAATTGTGGTGCTGAAAGTGTTATCGGTTTTCCTGTTCGGACTAATTTTGTCTTCATGCCACGTTCCAGTGTTCCCGAACATACCCGAAAGAATGCAATACGATCACGGTGATTAGGATCCATATTCGCTTGTATTTTAAACACAAACCCCGTCATTTTAGATTCTGTTGCAACAATATTGCGTTTATCTGCACTCTGATCACGAGGACTTTGACCAAAATCAACGAGCGCATTAATCAAATCACGAACGCCAAAATTTCGTAAAGCCGAACCAAAATAAACCGGTGTCATATGGCCTTCACGAAAAGCTTGAAGATCAAAATTTTTGCAAGCACTACGTGCAAGTTCTACGCCTTCCATAAAATTCAAGCGTTGATATTCAGGAAGCAAATTTGCAACCTCATCAAGCTTAGAAACTGTCTGTTGTGTTACCTCATCATCTTTTTGACGAAATCGATTATGATGAAGATCAAATGTTCCTACAAAATCTTTACCTGTACCAATCGGCCAAGTTATTGGTACAGTATCAAGGGCGAGCTTTTCTTCAATCTCATCTAAAAGCTCTATAGGATCACGTGCTTCACGATCCATTTTGTTGATAAAAGTAACGATAGGAATATCTCGCATTCGACACACTTCAAATAATTTTAGTGTTCTAGGCTCAATTCCACGTGCACCATCTAGCACCATAATAGCACTATCAACAGCGGTGAGAGTGCGATAGGTATCATCAGCAAAATCCTCATGCCCTGGAGTGTCCAGAAGATTAAAAATGTGATTTGCATATTCAAATGTCATCACGGATGTTACAACTGAAATACCACGGTCCCGTTCAATATGCATCCAATCGGAACGGGTTTGAATACGATCTTTTTTCGCTTTTACCTCACCAGCAAGCTGAATAGCACCACCGAATAATAACAGTTTTTCCGTTAGCGTTGTTTTTCCCGCATCTGGATGGGCGATAATTGCAAATGTGCGACGCCGTTTTACTTCTTGCACGCGCTTTTCCATCATTCCCCCACAGGTCGCGCAAGCGCTTCAGCAATCAGTGCACGCATTTCATCAATCCCGTATAAGGCAATAAATGATCCCAACCGTGGTCCTCGTTCTTGCCCTAAAAGAACTTCATACAACATTTGAAAAAAGACATTTGAAACACCAGGCCCCCCTTCAGGACTTTTTTTGCTATGATCTTGGTAGCGTTCCGTTAAACGTGCAACATCAAGAAGTGCATTTTGAATCGTGTTTCCATCAACAGCTTCAGGCAAACTGGCTAATTTTGCATCAATTCGCCTTAATGTTGCCCGTTCACTGTCATCTGCTGGTCGAAATTTTTTATTGGGTTTAACAAAAACATCAAAATATTTCAGGGCAAATTGCACCAATTGATCAAGTTCTGGATAAGTTTGTGCATTTGCTCCTTTAGCATAGCGAGAAATAAAACCCCAAAGAACCTCTTTATTCTCTGCATTTGAAGCGCTTACCAAATTGAGTAACAGAGCAAAGGGTACAGGCAAATCAACCAGTGGAGGACAACCATTATGGATATGCCATACCGGATTATTAAGCCGCTCTTTCCATTGTTGGCGACCATAAGCCGAAAGATGCGCATAATATTCATCAACGGCTTTGGGAATAACATCAAAATAAAGTCGTTTTGCTGTTTTGGGCTTTGCAAACATATAAAGCCCAAGACTCTCCGTTGGAGCATATGTTAACCACTCATCAATGGTTAAGCCATTTCCTTTGGATTTGGAAATTTTCTGACCCTTCTCATCCAAAAAAAGCTCATAATTAAATCCTTCTGGTGGTTTTCCACCAAGTACTTTACAAATCTTAGAAGAAAGGTTCGTGGAATCGATAAGATCTTTGCCTGCCATTTCATAATCCACACCAAGCGCTGTCCAGCGCATTGCCCAATCTACCTTCCACTGACATTTAACTTTTCCCCCCGTTACTTCCGTTTCAATGGTCTCTCCTGTTTCAGGCTCAATATAGGTGACCGTGCCTTTTTCAACATTACGAGCAATCATTGGCACCTGTAATACTTTTCCAGAAAATGGAGAAATCGGTAAAAAGAGTGAATAAGTAGCGCGCCTTTCTTCACCCAAAGTAGGCAAAACAATTGCCATCACCTTGTCATAACAAGCAAGAATTTTTAAGAGTGTTTCATCAAAACGACCGGAACTATAATAATCGGTAGCACTGGCAAATTCATAATCAAAACCAAAACGATCAAGAAAAGTGCGCAAACGCGCATTATTTGCTGCTCCAAAAGAAGGATAAATATCACCAAAAGGATCTGGGACGCGACTAAGCGGTTGACCAAGATAGCTTTCCATCTTCTCCCGATCAGGCACATTATCTGGAACTTTGCGCAAACCATCCATATCATCAGAAAAACAAAGCAATTTTGTTTTCACTTTATTCTCTGTGAGAATATGAAAAGCATGACGCACCATGGTGGTACGTGCTACCTCCCCAAAGGTACCAATATGTGGCAAACCAGAAGGTCCATAGCCCGTTTCAAATATTATATTTTTTGGATAACCTGTTTTTTCGTATCGTTTGATAATCTTACGTGCTTCTTCAAATGGCCAAGCTCTCGATTGAACAGCCGCATCTTTTAATTCTGGCGTAAGGCTAACGGTATCACAATGATCAGGCATCATTATCTTTATCCTAAAAAATTAAACTCTTTAATGGTATGGTGTATGGTTCTTGAATTCATTCGTCAATAATAGCAAGCAAAAAGCTGTCAAAAATCTTTCTATCAAGCTCTTGCTGTCACTAAGATCAACCTTGTTCTTTCTGTTGTATTTTCTTCTATTTTTATATCACTGAAATATAACTATTATTTCAATATCGTGGACTCGTTTTTGTTATTGGCATTTTAATTGCTGCTCTTCTAAAGTTTACTTATTACCATCAAGAAGAAATCTTCTAGAATTGGATAAAAAACAGACTATTAACCTCTTTTCTAACACCAATACGTTAGAAAAATAACAAAATTAAACATGTTATACAAAAAACACCCTTTTATGATACCTGTAAGAGTGAGATTTACTTACACTCTAGAGAACGCGCCGCTAATGTACGCAAACGCAGGGCATTTAATTTAATAAAGCCGGCAGCGTCTTTTGGATCATAAGCTCCTTCATCATCCTCAAAGGTAACCAATTGACTAGAGTAAAGTGACTTTTTGCTCTGGCGTCCTTCGACAATTACATTACCCTTATAAAGTTTGAGTGTCACTTCACCTTCAACATTTTCTTGAGATAAATCAATAGCAGCTTGCAACATTTTGCGTTCAGGTGAAAACCAAAAGCCATAATAAATGAGTTCTGCATAACGCGGCATTAACTCATCTTTCAAATGCGCAGCACCACGATCCAATGTTAAAGATTCCATTGCTCGGTGAGCCGCCAAAAGAATGGTTCCTCCTGGTGTCTCATAAATGCCACGCGATTTCATACCAACAAAACGATTTTCTACCAAATCTAATCGGCCGATACCATTATCGCGCCCATAATCATTCAATTCAGAAAGTAAATTTGCAGGAGAGAGACTTTTCCCATTGATCGAAACGGCATCACCTTTTTTAAAGCCAATAGTGATTATGGTTGCTTGATCTGGAGCAGCTTCCGGCGAAAGAGTCCGCATATGCACATATTCTGGAGCAGGCGTCGCTGGATCTTCCAAAATTTTTCCTTCTGACGATGAATGTAATAAATTTGCATCAACTGAAAAAGGTGCTTCGCCTTGTTTATCCCGCTCTATCAAAATTTGATGGGCATGTGCAAAATCAATCAAATCTGTTCGACTCTTAAAATCCCAATCACGCCAGGGAGCAATAATTTTGATATCAGGATTAAGTGCATAAGCAGAAAGTTCAAAACGTACTTGATCATTGCCTTTTCCTGTTGCTCCATGGGCAATGGCATCGGCTCCTGTTTCCTTAGCAATTTCAATAAGCCGCTTTGAAATAAGTGGACGAGCAATTGATGTTCCCAAAAGATAGGTTCCTTCATAAACGGCATTGGCTCGAAACATCGGAAAGACAAAATCACGTACAAATTCTTCACGTAAATCTTCTATATAGATTTCTTTAACACCAAGCATCTCAGCTTTACGACGTGCAAGTGCTAACTCTTCCCCCTGCCCCAAATCAGCTGTGAAAGTTACAACTTCAACACCTCGTTCACTTTGTAACCATTTCAAAATAATGGACGTATCCAAACCACCTGAATAAGCTAAAACAACTTTTCTCATATTTTGCCACTTTTTCATTTTAAAATTCCGTTTTCTTTTAATTTGAGAAATTAAAAAATATGCAAATAAACTCCTTTTGAACAACACTTAAAAGATGCAAAAACATACAAGAATGTGTAAAGAAGCACTTTTTGTAATTTGTAAGAAGTGTAAATTATTTAAACCTCTTTACACAACAACAAAAGGCTTTAAATAGCACTTCTCTCTGAATGAACTATCTTAATATAATTTTTTGTGGCATCATTAGCTTGAGCGCCTTTATCGAGAATGAAGAGGTTTATATGTCATTTTTTCCTGAATGGCCTATTTTAATACAATTTTTTGTGGCATCGTTGATTTTAGCTCTTATTCCAGGACCTGACATGATGCTCTCTATAGGACGAACTATTACACAAAGTAAAAAAGCCGGAATTATGTGTGTTCTTGGAAGCGCAACAGGTTTTGTCATTCAAGTGACTGGTGTAGCGCTTGGCCTCTCTGCTCTTATTTTTGCTTCACCACGTGCTTTTTCTTTTCTTAAAATTGCTGGCGCTTGTTATCTTTTATGGTTTGCTCTTCAAGCATTACGTAAACGCTCAACATTTTCTATTGAACAGAGCTCATCTCAATACAAGAGCTCTAAACGTAACTATCTTGCTGGTATTGGAATTAACCTTTTAAACCCTAAAGTTATTCTCTTTAACGTGACCTTCTTACCGCAATTTATTAATGCGAACGACCCTATGGCAACGCAAAAACTACTTATTTTAGGGCTTTCTTACATCGTTATTTCTCTCCCCATTGCAATTTCTATTGTTTTTATGGCACATGAACTTTTTAAAAATCTCAAGAAAAATCCTTTTTATCTTCGCTTTCTTGACTGGCTTATCGCAGGTACTTTTACCAGCTTTGCCCTTCATCTTCTCATAACAGAAAATTGAGTTTATTGACTACCTACCGCATCTTCAAACTGCAAACGTTCAGATTTACGTAAACGCTCTGATGCTGATTTAAGTTGACCACATGCTGCTAAAATATCGCGCCCGCGCGGTATTCGAATAGGAGAAGCATAACCTGCTTGATTAACCACATCAGCAAAACGCTCAATTTGTTCCCAATCAGAGCATTGATAATTACTCCCAGGCCATGGATTAAAAGGAATTAAATTGATCTTCGCTGGAATCCCTTTTAGTAATCGAATCAACTGCTTAGCATCATCTAAACTATCATTTATGTCTTTTAACATAACATATTCAAATGTAATTCGTTTGGCATTGGAAAGGCCAGGATAATTACGGCAAGCATCCATCAACAAAGCAAGCGGATATTTTTTATTGATTGGAACAAGCATATCCCGAAGTGTATCGTGCACCGCATGGAGTGAAATCGCTAACATAACGCCAATTTCTTCTCCTGTTCGGATAATGCCTGGAACCACTCCACTGGTTGAAAGCGTAATCCGACGTTTTGATAAAGAGAGTCCCTCTCCATCCGAAGCAATCAATAAAGCCTTTTTGACTGCTTCAAAATTATAAAGTGGTTCTCCCATTCCCATCATAACGATATTGGTAATTTTGCGTCCTTCAACGGGAACAATTGCCCCATCAGGTGTATCCTTATCAGGGAAATCACCTAGACAATCACGCGCAACGAGTAATTGCGCTAAAATCTCTTCTGCTGTGAGATTGCGAACAAGTACTTGTGTTCCCGTATGACAAAAAGAACAGGTTAACGTACATCCTACCTGTGATGAAAGACACAAAGTACCACGACCCTCTTCAGGGATATAAACCGTTTCAATTTCCACAGGTCTTCCAGCACCACGCGCTGGAAAGCGTAAAAGCCATTTACGCGTACCATCTTTTGAGATTTGTTCTCCAACAATCTCTGGGCGTGCAATGGAAAAATGGCTGTTAAGCATCTCTTGCATAGGTTTAGAAATATTTCGCATCTCATCAAAATTTGAAACACCACGCACATAAAGCCAATGCCAGAGCTGACGTACACGCATTCGCGTTTGGCGCTCTGGGACACCAACTTCCTTTAAAGCTTGTGTCATTTCATCTTGAGATAAACCAATTAAAGAAAGCTTAGAGTACTCCTTCACGATAACATGACTTGTTTCTCGTGCTGGACATGAGCCAACGGGTCTAAGGTCATAGGAAATAGCCATTGTTTCCCAATTTATCCCATAGGTTAGAGTTAAAAAAGCCTTAATGGCATTTCTGAGTTGCATTTAATGCTGCGGTTATCCCTTTTAAGGAATAAGTATAGGTGGTCGCAGTTCCCCGTTTTGAAACGGCTTTCACTGTCATATTCATTCCAGCACGCATAGCAGAAACAAGCTGCTTTTCTAGCTCTGATGAGGCTAACCAAGCCGATGAATCTTTCGTGAAAAAATCAAAATCCTTATCTCCAATGGTAACAGTAACTTTTGATCCTTCCTTAAGTGTGTAACCTGCCATGAATTGTGGTTCAAATGAGAAGGGAGAATGAGACCGCTTGGTAACTAAAAAGAAATTATCACCATGTTTAACTGTCGTTGGAAGAGACTGTAAAGGTACCGACAACACATAGCAAATAGTCTTTTGGGGCGATTTATAAGTATAGGCTCCCCAAGCTTCAAATTGATTTAAACGACTTGGCGTTTGTGCAAATACTGCTCCGGCAGAAACCAGAACCATTATAAATACAGCAATAACAGTCTTTTTAAACATCTTCATTTAGCTCACTTCTTTAATCTCTAACAAGATTCTCTTCATCGGAAAAGCTCAACAAAAACTCGTCGATACCTTAGTGTTGTCGTCCCAATCTTTTCAATAAGCGAAATATTTTAACGTTCATTCGAACCGTTTCTTAATTTCTAATTATGACCTCTTAGTTATTACAAAAATATGAATTTTTTGTTCAACAGCAAGACTAAAAAACAACATTTTGATTTTATGCAACAAATGTTGTTTCTCATGCAAAAACTCTTTCTTTAAGCAATTGAAAGCTAGAAAATATACCATTACCCTCTTAAGAAATAAACCACTCTCTTTTACAAAAAACAATTTGCTACAAAATCTTGGCAACGCATCCCATAAAAAATATTCCAAATTTCACAGTTTTTCGAATCTCCCTGATAACCTTTATATATTCAACCTTTTACTTTCATAAAAACTGCTAAATACACACTGTCTTTCATCAACTATAGTGTGTCCATACTTTGTCTTCAATATCGTTGAGATACCACCTCATCATGATCTTAAAGCCCTAGAGCATAAAGCTCCTGCATCAACCATCGTAAATCATTTTGCTTACTTCAATATTATTTAATCGTACTATATGCCTTATCATATTAATTTACCAATTTTTGAAGTGATTCTAGAAATCTACACATGCTTAATTGTTTTAATACATCCGATAACCTTCCTTCTCTTGCACAATTTTTAAAAAAATTGATTTGGCAAATCTCGCTATCTTTTTTTTGATGTCATTTATAAACAAAAATATCAAACTTTTTTCGCAACCGTTTCTAAACTCTCTACCTTATCGTTTTTTGACAACCTCTTTATCAAATCATGATTGAATAAGCTTATACACGCATAAAAAATCTTTTTGTTTCACTTAAAATCTGTAATTTTTATTCTTTACCGTATGGAATCCTTTTTTAATATTAGCTTTCTAGAGTAGCTGCCATTTAGTCTAAGCCTATCTTTAAACAGTTAATTTTTCTCATAATCAAAGGATACAGCATTTCTCATTCTTCTTTAGAACTTCAATACCCATGTCATAAAAAATACTCAAACCGATTTGATTTATGAAAAAATTCAACTCATAGGTGCTTTAAAGAAAAAGTATTTGGAAATATAATCACAAATGCTCTGTAGAGGAAAACAACAAAAATCAGGTGTTCTTTCTGTTTCTCATTCTTTTAAAAAACGATTCTCTTGAGAATGCGTTTTCAAAATTACATGACGCGACCTACGCTTCTTCGTTCTTTAAATGCACATTGGATTATTTCCTAGCCTACTCTGTGGTGCACTATCCGCAAGCCAGCACCATCATTATATTTGCCAGCTCCCAATGTTGCGACAAATCTTGGCACCTAAGACGATTCATAAGAAGCATTTTTACTCCTTTCTTGTCCAGTTTTTACCCACACACAAGCCCCGCTTATGACGTGCAAGCAAGTGATATTTATTGATTCAAGATAAACAGATTTGAAATGAGAGAATCTTACGTTATTCGGATTTCTAATTCAATATAAATAACGCTAGATTATCATTATAAATCAATGTGTTATTGCAACAACACCACACCATCCTTATCCTTTAAGCTACATTCGATTCTGAATTTTGAATCAGTAAAGTATAAAGCCCATTGGCATCATAAGTGTTGCGCAATTTTTGAACAACATCGCTATGACGTAAGACACGTGCAATTTGCGACAAAGCTTTCAAGTGATCTGCACCTGCATTCTCAGGTGCTAAAAGGAGAAAAACAAGATCAATAGGCTCATCATCAAGAGCTTCGAAATCAACTGGGCTTTCAAGACGTGCAAATATACCAATAATTCTGTTAATATCCGGTAATTTTCCATGAGGAATTGCAATACCACCACCCAGCCCCGTCGAACCTAATTTTTCACGTTGTAAAACAATATCAAAAATCACATGTTCACTAAGACCTGTCAGCTCAGCAGCTTTTTCAGCCAAAACCTGCAAAACTTGTTTCTTCGAATTCGCCTTAAGAGCCGGAATAATTGCTTCCGGTGCAATTAACTCACTCAAATTCATACTTTAATTTTCCTTTTACATGCTCAAATGCTCACCTACAAACTTGTAAATGGTGTTATCTAAAGTTCTTCCACTTTCTTGCATCATCACATGTGATATTACTTTTCAATTTATAACGGGGGATGGCTTAATTTATTTCCCATCACTCTCAGCGCATCACAATAAATAGTCATTCAGCTCTTAAATTAACAGCATGAGAAAACAAGGAAATGAGATTCTCTATAAAATTAATTTCCCTATAATACTAGCAAAAGCCATTTTTCATAAATTTATCTATCCTTTAATTACAACAGTTAGTGTACAATTCCTTATCCGGTCTTTTTCTGTCTTTTAAAAGCTAGCTTCTCTAAAATAACAAACATATCGAGGAAAAAGGCACTCTATTTTGACAATCACCGTGCAGCTTGAACTCCGCCAAACGACAAACATCTCAAAGGCTTTAAATCATTCAATGGTTATTAAAAAAGATTCACAGATTTGGTCTGATATCGGCAGCCATGCGACCGGCTTTAAATACGCAATGCAAGCCAGCAAAATATCATAAATCCTACTTGATAACCATAATATATATAACCCATGGCATTACCATCAAAATATCCGAAATAGCATTATCGATATGTTGTTTGATTCGACAGAGAAAATATTATTAATATCTATACCTTCTAACAACACGCGTACTCATTTACAGCTCCGTTTACCATTCATTATAAGCTTAATCTAGTGATATCTTTTCCATGGGTATCATCAAAAGCAAACTAAACCTATAAAACAATGAAGTCATTCCATCTTCATGAAGACTTTTCTACTCTTTAGAAAAATCTCATTTAAGATTATAATTATAAAAGAGATTTTGGTACAAATTAAGGTGGATTTCAGCAAGAATAATATGAATACAATCTTCTTGAAAAAATATTGCCTAACACAACTACAAAAGCCTATTTTTCTTTATCCCTCAAACAATTCTATCTACTCTCTTTATTTAAATCTCTTAACAACATTGTCATCCTTTTTGCAATGAAGCAATAAATTTTGATTATGTAGCGGAAATGCGTATCGAGCATATTTTATAAAGAATCACGCGAAGTTTTATATTCCTCTCATGAATGTATAAAAATAGCGCTTATGTCCATTATGTTGGTCTGTTTAAGGGTAACTAAGAACGAATAAAAACTGTACAATCAGAGAGAAAATTGATTTCCTAAATAAATTCTGCGCACATCAACATTGTTGATAATATCGTTAGGACAACCGTGAACTAATACTTGTCCAGCGTGAATGATATATGCACGGTCGACAAGCCCTAATGTCTCACGTACATTATGATCCGTTATCAAAACACCAATGCCACGCCTCGTTAAATGACGAATAAGCTGCTGAATATCAAAAATAGCGATAGGATCAATTCCTGCAAAGGGCTCATCAAGTAACATAAAACTGGGACGAGAAGCTAAAGCGCGAGCAATTTCAAGTCGTCGACGTTCCCCCCCAGATAAAGAAAGTGCTGGCATTTTGCGTAAATGATCAATTTTGAATTCATGTAAAAGACTATCTAATTCTTCTCGTCGTTTAAGACGATCTTTTTCAACAACCTCCAAAACAGCTTTAATGTTATTTTCTACTGAAAGACCACGAAAAATAGAAGCTTCTTGAGGAAGATAGCCAATACCTAAACGAGCACGTCGATACATCGGAAGGTGGGTAATATCAAATCCGTCAATTTTAATGGAGCCTCCATCAGACTTAATGAGACCTGTAACCATATAAAAACACGTCGTTTTTCCCGCACCATTGGGACCTAAAATGCCGACAGCTTCTCCAGTACGAATGCCAAAAGAAACACCCTTAACAGCCTGTCTTCCACGGTAAATCTTCATTAAATGACTAGCAATTAAAGTCCCCTTTAAGCGCTTTTTTAAAGCTTCACTTGCTAGATCAGGTCTGTCTGTCTGTTTTTTTCTTTTGATTCCAAACATGAAACCTTAATGGCCATTCTTTTGACTTTGTTTAAAAATAATAGAAACACGGCCCTTTTTCTTAGACTTCTCACAACCTTCTAGAAAAGCCTTTCCGCTTTTCATATCTGCCGTTAATTTGCACCCTGTTGCTACATTATCACCATCGGTTAATACAACATTATTGCCTGTCAAGCTCATTATTTTTGATTTTCCATCAAAAACACCTTTATCACCCGTAGCGATTTGTGTCGCAATTTTTATATAAACCTTTCCTAAAGCTTCCATTTTCTTAACACCCGTTGAACCAAACCAAGCAGGCGATAATGCCTTTGTATCTGTTTGGGATTTGTCAGCAACATTGTGCTTCTTATTATCATAGTAAACAACTAATTTTTCCGTTCGCAGAAGACGTTCACCTTGAGCCACAGAAACATCACCACTAAAAAGCGCTATCCCCTCTTTGTCACGTATTTCTAAAGAATTGGCATAAAGTTCTACCGGTCCTTTGTCATTTGATAAATTAATGCCAAAATGGGCAACTTCAGCATATCCCAAAACTGTTCCAATCCCTAACATCCCCATGCTCAAAGCCAAAGAACCCCCTATCCATTTTTTGTATGTTCCCCTCAGCTTCATTTCATTACTTCTCACTCTTCTTCTCTTCACAGATACGCATATTTCTTTTTCATAAAAATCACTTATGATTCCTATTGATATGACCTTATTGTTTATCAAGCACTAAATGCACACCGCCATGAAAATAGATATTTTGCCCTTTTTCTCGAATTTGCAAAGCATTTGCTGCGAGATGCAAACCAACACGCTTAATATTGACACGTTGATCTGTGTTTAATTGCCCCTCAGATAAATTAATATTTGCAGCCATAAATTGTGCAATCATACCGTCATTTGTTGTAATAGTGAATGGCTTATCCAATCGTAAGAAACCCTTGATATTATCGTAAAATCCCCCTTGTGCATCAAGAAAAACTCGTCGTTGTTTGCCAATAAGCGTTTCAGCTGTAATGTTTTGCAGCCCAATTGTCCCAGAACGTGTAGAATCTTGAAATGCCTTTTCTGCTTTAAGCCAATAAGGTTCATGAGCGCGCGTGTAACCTTCTAATTTAGGATTAAGCATTGTCAATTTCGTTACCTCTTCTTCTTCGTTATTCAAAGTCACTGGCTCAGAAGCCGTGGGTGTGAAGAAAAATGTAAACCAGCAAAAAGCAAGGGTAGCAGCCAATGCCAACAAAGGTAAAAAAAACTTTAATATAATAATACGACGCGAATGACGGGATGCTTTTTTAAAAACATCCCCCAACGGTGATTGTGCCGAAAAGGCTTCATAATGATTGTGTACGGACATATTCTCCTAATCTCTTAAATATTCCGTGTTTTTCAACTTGTATAACCTCTCTAAAAGGTATTTTCAAATTTTGTTTCTTGCAATTTGTTTTTTCTTGGTTTTATTTTATTTCCATTCGTTTATATATTGTAATGTGCATGCATGAAATGCACAATTATAGAAAATCTTTTTGGTGTGAAAGTGAGGCTATTTTGGTTAAATCAGAGCTTGTACAGATTATTGCACGTCAAAATCCGCATCTTTTTCAACGTGATGTGGAAAATATTGTGAACGCTATTTTTGAGGAAATTTCAACAGCGCTTGCAAATGGTAATCGTGTTGAACTGCGTGGATTTGGAGCTTTTTCTGTCAAGAGTCGCTCAGCACGTAATGGTCGTAATCCACGAACAGGTGAAGCCGTTGCTGTTGAAGAAAAATGGATTCCTTTTTTCAAAACTGGCAAGGATTTACGTGATCGACTTAATCAATGAGTAAATTCATGACAATTAAACGTATCCTTTTTGCAATTACTTTGCTGATTCCGACAGGACTTTTGCTTGCTTTTATCGTAGCTAATCGTCAAATGGTTACGCTAACACTTGATCCTTTTCAGACAAACTCGGAAAATTTTACTTACAACGCTCCTTTTTTTATATGGCTCTTTATTTTTTTCGGTCTTGGTATTTTACTTGGAAGCTTAAGCAATTGGTTTGCATATCATAAATGCAAAAAAGCCCTCAAAAAAAGCAAAGCTGAGCTCGAGAAATTAAAAAAATCAATCACAGATATCGTATGATCTTCGTGAAGTCTTTTCTTTGTTGTATTCAATACAGAAAAAAAATGAACTTTTTCTTTTTTTCTATACATGCTTTAATAGACTACAGCCCTTTTTACTATTGGGAAAAATTGAAGAGCTTTGTAACATAAACTTGTAAAAACCTGTATCGCGATACCAAATATGCCTGCACAATTCTTTCAATCTTGCCATAATGATAGATATCCGCAGGAGAACGTACCTGTTATTTTAGAAACAGGGGCAAGTGCAGATTATGCTCTTATTGACTCTGGTAATGGACAAAAATTAGAGCGTTATGGAGCTTACCGCATTATTCGACCAGAAGGTCAAGCGTTGTGGAAACCCGCTTTATCACAAAAGCAATGGGCTGATGTCGATGCTCTTTTCACAGGAAACCTCGATGAAGAAGGTGTTGGTCGTTGGCATTTTCCTAAAAAAACACTTGGTGAAACTTGGCCACTTTCTTGGAATGGATTATCTTTTCTAGGCCGTTTTACTTCCTTTCGTCACGTAGGGGTTTTTCCTGAGCAAGACGCTCATTGGCGCTTTATAGAAGAACAAATTGTAAAAGCAACGCGTCCTATCAAATTGCTTAATCTTTTTGGTTATACAGGTATTGCTTCTCTGATTGGCGCACGTGCGGGTGCAAATGTTACACATGTGGATGCTTCTAAAAAAGCCATCGCTTGGGCAAAAGCCAATCAAGAAAGAGCAGGATTATCAGATTATCCCATTCGCTGGATTTGTGATGATGCCGTAAAATTTGTCGACCGCGAAATACGTCGTAAAAAAAGTTATGATATGATTCTTCTCGATCCTCCTGCCTATGGACGTGGACCCCATGGTGAAATTTGGCAATTGTTTGATCATTTACCTGCTATGATCACAAATTGTCGTAAACTTCTCTCGGATAAACCTCTTGCCATAGTACTTACCGCTTATTCCATTCGCGCTTCTTTCTATGCACTTCATACTTTAATGCGTGATGAATTGATAAATCTTGGTGGTACACTCGAATCAGGAGAATTGATCTTACGTGAAGAAACCGCAGGACGCGCCCTTTCTACTTCTCTTTTTAGCCGTTGGATTGCCTGAACATGTGTATACCCAAAATTGGTAAAGTTAAAGAAATCACCTCTGTTAGCAATCCTCTTATCAAAGACCTGCGCGCACTCAGCCAGAAAAAAAACCGTAATCGAGAAGGTGTTTTCATGGCAGAGGGACTAAAATTGGTCATTGATGCTCTCAATCTCGGTTGGACAATACAAACACTCATTTTTTCGAAAAGCAAAATTGGTAATAGTTCTATCGAAAATATCGCTGCACGCACTGTAGCCAATAGCGGCTTTGTCATTAAAGCTTCACACAAGGTGATGGAATCACTAACTAGGCGTGATAATCCACAAACAGTTATTGGTATCTTCAAACAACAGTGGCACCCCCTTGAAACGATAAAAAAACAGGTCGAAGATGTGTATATTGCGCTTGATCGAGTGCGTGATCCTGGCAATCTTGGCACTATTATTCGTACAGCCGATGCCGTAGGCGCTAAAGGCGTTATTTTGATCGGTGAAACAACAGATCCTTTTTCACCTGAAACCGTTCGTGCAACAATGGGATCAATTTTTTCTATACCACTTTATCATTGTGATGAAACTGCTTTTTTAAACTGGTCTGATCACTTCAAAGGCACGATTGTTGGTACGCATCTTAAAGGATCTACCGATTATCGTACAATTGATTTTAAACATGGTCCCGTCATACTTCTCATGGGAAATGAAAAACAGGGGTTACCAGAGTCTCTTGCAAATCATTGTGATAAGCTTGCGCGCATTCCACAAAGTGGACGCGCGGACTCACTTAATCTCGCGATAGCAACAGCTATCATGCTTTACGAAATTCGCCGTCCTTATTTAACGCTAGAACCATGCGAGACCAGAATATGATACGTAAATCACTGCTTTTTTTTCTTCTTGGTTTGGTCATGACAATAGGACTTGACCAAGCCGTCAAATACTGGGTTATGCACAATATACCCCTTGGAACAGCGAACCCACTTCTTCCTTTTCTTTCTCTTTATCATGTGCGTAATTCTGGTATTGCATTTTCGTTTTTTTCTTCCTTTTCTCACTGGGGACTTATTGCTATTACGCTTGCTATTATTGTGTTCCTCTTATGGTTATGGAAAAATACTGCATGTGATAGGTCTTTAATGCGCTTCGCTCTTACCCTCATCATTGGTGGAGCAATTGGCAATCTTATTGACCGTATTCGTTTTCATCATGTTACTGATTATATCCTTTTTCATATCGATGACATTTTTTATTTTGCTGTTTTCAATCTTGCTGATAGCTTTATCACAATCGGTGTCATTGCTATCCTTATCGATGAATTGCGTATCTGGATTAAAAGCAAAAGCGTCTCCAATAGCACTTCTTCTGAATAAAAGTGTTTCTTCTTCCCCTCGATAGCGAAATCAAAACAGAGCGGTATATTGTCAGTTTTTATGCATAAATTTCGATTAAAAAAATTTAAATCCATTCATCTCTAAAAGCGTATATCTTTTAGATTTATGCTTCTTCTTTTCAATTTCTTCGTTAAATTACATGGATCAAATATCAAAGCTTATTCTGATATGTTATTTTTTCTTCATTCCAACGTCTTAATCGGTAGCAGTTAAAAACCGTTCTCTCGCCAAAAGTACGATAAAACTATCATGTTCCTATTCTTTTAAGCTCTTACACTTATCTGAAAACATCAAGCAACTTAAAATTGAACTGTGGATAGTATGTACAAAGCTGCAATTAATTCTAATAGTTTTTTGTTTTTCTAACCTCTTTATACTTATTCATCTAAATAGGAAATACAGCCCCTTTTTTGACTTGAAATCAAAAAAACATATTATTTTTTTCTCTTTTGCTTGGAAATGTACTGTCTCTTTTACTAAAGTATAAAACTCAATGATAAGGAGAAGAAAGATGAATGAAAAGAATTCGCCTCCTTCGAAAAGTTTCCTAAACGCAGATGATCGTTCTTTTTTATTGAATTCGCGTGCTTTTGCACCTTTGTTTTGGAGCCAATTTTTCGCTGCTTTTAACGACAATTTTGTTAAAAATACTTTGGTTTTTCTCATTATCACATGTAGTACTTTAGAATACCAACCAAGTCTTATTAGCTTAACAAATGGCGTTTTTTCACTTCCTTATCTTTTATTTTCTGCAACAGGAGGCCAATTAGCTGATTGCTTTAGTAAAGCAAAGGTAGCTCGTTTGATTAAATTCTTTACTCTCTTTATTGCTTTAGCAACCGCGGGCTCTCTTTTTCTATCTTCTATCACTTTGCTGATGATATGTTTATTCCTTTTTAGTTCTGCTTCAGCACTTTTTGGACCTATTAAGTATGCAACATTACCAGATCATATGGCAAAATCTCACTTACCACGTGCCAATGCATGGATGGAAACAGCAACATTTATTGCTATTTTATTAGGAACATTGTTGGCTGGCCTTAGTTTCGATTTTCAAGACCAAACACAAATTATTCCAGCAATCATTATAATAACTTTTGCTCTATTTTCTTGGGCTACAAGCTGCTTTATGCCAGAAAACATTCCTGTACAATCGAACTTTATTGTTGACTATAACATCATACGTGCCACTAAATCTATTCTTAAACACTGTATCCAAGAAAAGCGCTTACTGATTGTAAGCCTTATGATCTCGTGGTTTTGGTTTATAGGTGCCACATTACTATCCATCATTCCAATACTCACTGCTTCTCTCAATTGCCTTCCCAATGGAACTATCATGTTTTTAACATTGTTTTCCATTTTTGCTGCTGTTGGTTCTGCGATGGTGGCTTGGCTTTCAGCGGAACGAATTAATTTATTATTAGCAGTTATAGGAACTTTTATCTTTGGCCTTGTTTGTCTAGACTTAAGTGTTGTTCTGAACGATATTTATCCCAAATTAAAAGCTGAAAAGCTTATTGATTTCCTTTCTCATCCGAAATTATTGCATATTACGTTTGATTTTGCCTTGGCAGCAATTTCAAGTACTTTTCTTGTTGTTCCTGGATTTTCTGCACTGCAAGCTTGGGCTAAACCTCATAAACGCGCACGTGTTATTGCTGCTAATAACATCCTCAATGCTGCTATTATGGTTATTGGAGCAGGTATTATCACTTTTATCCAATATCTTGGTGCTTCAATTGATAAAATCGTTCTTATTCTTAGTATCAGCTCTTTCATAACTGCAATTGCTACGCTAAAATATTTGCCTACGGATTCTCTTCGCGACTTTATTTTTATTTTTTTCCGATTATTTTTTCGTTTAGAAATCAAAGGGATAAAAAATCTTTCCAAAGCTGGGAAATCCCCCATTCTTGCTTTTAACCATCTCTCTTTTCTCAATGTTTTTCTGGCTCTCGCTCTTTGTGAAATAATAAACTTGCGAAACCCAGTTATTGTTATTGACGCTCATACTGCAAAACTTTGGTGGATGCGTCCGTTTGCTAAATATATAAATGCTTATCCTACCGATCTCACTAAACCGTTCACAAATCGCTATTTTATAAACACCCTACTACAAAAGAAACCTGTGGTTGTTTTTCTAGAAAAAAATATCTCTGTGACGAAATATTTCATGAAGACTTCTGAAAAGAGCACCATTATCATTGATAAAGCAAAAGTGGTTCCTATTAAAATTTATGGTTTTAAAAAATCTTTTTTTTCAAATTTTTCTGATATTCATAAACGCCGTAAGCTTTTTCCTAAAATAACAGTTGTCATCTATAAGCCTGTTGATTTTAATACGGTATAAAAAGTCTTGCCTACCACTTAACTTACTGGCAAATAATTGTTTTATATCGTCTTTTTAATTTCAGAATTAAAGTGATCAATTTATTCAAAAATTCATTAGATATTCTCATAATCATAGGGTGTGTACAAATACTATTAAAGTTTCTCTTACTTAAAGACAGTGGATTCATGAGGGGAGGAGACGAATAAAAATATTAAAAATCTTATAAACACTATAAATTATGAATTATATTCTTAACTCTTATAAATTCCTTTTAGCTCTAAAAACTGCTGCCCTTACCCTAAATATCATGAACATTTTGCTGACTACCAATGATACTATGCAAAAAACAAATTTCTGATATTTGCGCATTAAGCAAACATTACTAAAATAACTTCTCTCACTTTGTAAAAATTTACTAAAAAGACTCAATTTTCTCGATCAAACATCTTCTTTCATTACCAATTTTTAAGGTTTCTTGCCAAGAGAAGTCTCTTGTAATTTTAAAATAAATCTCCATAATAAGGAAAGGTATGCTGGAATTTCGCCAGCGGCGCCTGGAGTTTTTTGTATATGCTAAATAATGGCTTATACAAAATTGCTGTTATCTGTTATAATGACAGGGATTCTTTTAAACTCCAAAATCTGGCGGAACATATACTAAAGGACTTTATATTATGGCTGATTTCAAAAATTTACGTTCGGCGTCTGTTTCCCATGCCGATGCATCAATTGATCTAGGACTGCGCAGTTATATGCTGGGTGTCTATAATACAATGGCCATTGGTTTGCTTATTACAGCCGCTGCTGCTTATGCAGTTGCATCATTAGCAATGACAACAGATATGAGCCAGGCAGCCGCTCAAATCAATAGCAGTGTTTACTTAACTCCCTTTGGAGTAACGTTTTATACATCGCCGCTTTCTTACATTGTTATGTTTGCACCACTTGTGGCGGTATTTTTCCTTAGTTTCAAAATAAACACTTTGAGTACAAGTGCAGCCCGTAGCCTCTTTTTTGGTTATGCTGCTCTCGTTGGATTCTCCCTATCTTCGATTGTTTTGCGTTATACAACGGAAAGTATTGTACAAACCTTTGTTATTACCGCAGCATCTTTTGGTGCTCTTTCACTTTATGGTTACACGACAAAGCGTGATCTTACAGCAATGGGATCATTCTTTTTTATAGGGTTGGTCGGTTTGATGCTTTCCATGTTTGTGAATATCTTTCTGGCATCAAGTGCCTTGCAATTTGCTATCTCCGTGATTGGCGTACTGATCTTCGCTGGTCTAACCGCTTACGATACACAGAGTATTAAGTTGATGTATTATGAAGGAGATCAAGGCGATACAAAGGGGCGTAAAATTATTATGGGAGCTCTGAGTCTTTACCTTGATTTTATCAATATGTTTGTCTTTTTGCTGCAGTTTCTCGGCTCAAACCGTGACTGATTGCAAAAAACAGCGCCTCATTGAAAAACCTTGTTTCTTAAAAGAAACAAGGTTTTTTTGTTTTTAACGCAAACTTTTATTTTTCCCTCTTGATGCACCAACCTTCATAAAATGACAAAAATGCCTTACAAGCAAAGATTTTCTCGTTTCTCCGCATTGATCCAGCAAAAACTTCCTCGCTCTTTTTTAAATGCTATCCATAATCATTCGCGTCATCAGGAAAATACAATCAATCAGAACAATCATTACGATCTTACCGTTGCATCCTATAATGTTCATAAATGTGTCGGTATTGATAAAATTTTTAATCCTACGCGTATCGTACGTGTTATTACTGAACTCCAAGTTGATATTCTTGCTCTTCAAGAAGTAGATAAACGTTTTGGTGAACGCGTTGGTTTGATTGATCTTCAACTATTAAAAAACCAAACAGGTCTTACTCGAGTACCCTTAAATACCATGTCACCTGATGGTCATGGCTGGCACGGTAATGCTCTTTTTGTGCGAAAAGGACATGTACGTGATATTTTACAAATCACGCTTCCTGGGATTGAACCACGTGGTGCTGTGATTGTAGAGCTAGAAATGGACGTAGGTCTTATTCGTATTATTGCCGCTCATTTCGGCTTATTACGTCACTCTCGCAATCAACAAACTAAAACGCTTCTTGCTCTTCTGCAAAAACGCTCTCTCATGCCCACACTCCTCATTGGTGATTTTAATGAATGGCGAACAGGAAAAGGTTCCTCTTTAAAGCATTTTTCTTCCTATTTTGATAGCACATTTGGAACTGTACCAAGTTTTCCTTCTCGCTTTCCTTTTCTCGCTCTTGATAGAATTTTTGCTTTTCCTCATCAATTAGTGACAAATATTGAAAATCATTATTCACCGCTTTCACGCATTGCCTCAGATCATTTGCCTATTAAAGCTTATCTTGACCTTGCCAATGCAATGACCATTCTTAAAAACAAAATAAACGAAAAAGACTAATGTGCTTCATCCCAATTTTGTGCAACCATGACTTTTACTTCAAGGGGTACTGATAAAGAGAGAACAGGCATTGTGGCATTTTCCATAACCTTTTTAACAACAGACATGGTTTTCTCACTCTCGTCTTCTGGTACCTCAAAAATCAGTTCATCATGCACTTGCAGTAACATTTTTGCTGACAATTTCTCTTTTTGCAAAGCATCTTCCATGTGAATCATGGCACGGCGAATAATATCTGCCGCCGACCCTTGAATCGGTGCATTAATAGCAGCGCGCTCATTAAAAGAACGAACTTGTAGATTCGCTGCTTTTATTTCTGGATAATGGATACGACGTCCAAAAATTGTTTCTACATAACCATTTTGACGTGCAAAGATTTTTGTTGTTTCCATATAGTCTTTAATTCCTGGAAACCTTTCAAAGTAGAGCTGAATATAACGCCCCGCTTCCTGCCGTGAAAGACCCAATTGGTTGGCTAATCCAAAAGCTGAAATGCCATAAATAATACCAAAATTAATCGCTTTTGCACGCCGTCGTACGTCTGATGGCATTCCCTCTATTGCTACTCCAAACATTTGTGATGCTGTTATAGCGTGAATATCCTGCCCCTTAGCAAAGGCTTCTTTTAATGCCTTGATATCGGCAATATGTGCAAGAATACGCAATTCAATTTGACTATAATCTGCCGAAAGCAAGACATAACCTTTTGGAGCAACAAAAGCTGTGCGAATTTTACGTCCCTCAGTCGTCCGTACTGGAATATTTTGCAAGTTTGGTTCTGATGATGATAACCGCCCCGTTGATGTTGTTGCTAAAGAATAATTCGTATGAACCCGCCCTGTTTTTGATAAAATATAAGAGGGTAAAGCATCTGTATAAGTCGATTTTAGTTTTGCAAGTTGACGCCAATCTATAATTTTACGTGGTAAAACATGACCTTCAGCTGCTAATTCCTCTAAGGTTTGTGCAGAAGTTGACCACTGTCCGCCCTTAGTTTTAGCTCCGCCAGGTAATCCCATTTTACCAAAAAGGACATCACCTAATTGCTTTGGTGAAGCAATATTAAATTTCTCATCTGCCAGCTGATAAATTTCCTCTTCTAAAATAGCAGCAGCTTGCGCTAATTCTCCTGAAAGACGCAACAGAATCTGTCTATCAACAAGAATGCCACGTTCTTCCATTCTTGCAAGAACTTCTATCAGTGGTCTATCAAGACGTTCATAAATTTTCGTCATTCCTTGAGAGACAAGTTGTGGTTTTAAAACTTGCCACAACCGAAGTGTTACATCCGCATCCTCGGCAGCATAAAGCGTTGCCTGTTGTAAATCTACCTCTGCAAAAGAAGTAATCTTTTTTCCGTTATATGTTAAATCCTTGTAGGCAATAGGTTTGTGTCCAAGCCAACGCTTAGATAAATCGTCCATATTATGTGTTAGTGTTCCTGCATCTAAAGCATAGGACAACAGCATGGTGTCATCAAAACAGCGCATCACGATACCATATTGTTTCATCACTAACCAATCATACTTTATATTCTGACCAATTTTTAAAATTGCTTGATTTTCTAAGAGTGGTTTTAAAAGTGCCAAAGCCTTCTCGGTTTCAATCTGCAGGGCAATACGCCCCCCTCCCAAAAGATCATCTCCCCCTTCCACATGTTCAAGAGGTATATAAGCTGCTTTTTCCGGTTGTAATGCCAATGAAAAGCCAACAAGCTTTGCTTGCATGGGATCAAGAGATGTTGTTTCAGTATCAAATGCAAAAAAGCCTTGCTCTTCTGCTTGCCATAACCATTCTTGCAAAATTTTTTCATCAAGAATCGTTGTATAAGCGTCTCTTGTAATTTTTTGAGTTAATGCTTGATCTTTACGTTTTTCTGCTAACTGCTGGGGAGAGTTCTCTGAAAAATTATGGGGAAGTGCACTATCTTCTTTTTTTGTATCAGAATCACGCTCATACTCAGGCTTTTCCCACTCAACATCTATATCAATCGCATCAATAGCTGATGCCACACATGTTGTTGCTTCTGCCACACGACGCGTGAGTGTTGAAAATTCCATAGCTTTAAGAAAACCAATTAAACGTGGACCATCTTGGGGTTCCAAAATGAAATCATCTAAATCATTGTCTACAGGGACATCTATTTTAAGACGAACAAGCTCACGAGAAATTTTAGCTTGTTCACTATATGCTTGAATATTTTCACGCCGTTTTGTTTGTTTAATTTCTGTCACACGCTCTAACAAAAGATCAAGAGAATCAAATTGATCTAGTAATTGAGCAGCAATTTTGGGACCAATGCCTGGAATACCTGGTATATTATCCGTTGTATCTCCAATCAAAGCTTGCAAATCAATCATTTTTTCAGGTGTAACACCCCATTTTTCTATAACTTCAGAAATACCTATATGTTTGTCTTTCATTCCATCATACAAAGAGACATACGTATTTACGAGTTGCATAAGATCTTTATCCGAAGAAATAATGGTTGTTTTTGCTCCAGCCTTTGTTGCCAATGTTGCATAGGTGGCAATTAAATCATCTGCTTCAAATCCTTCCTTTTCTATACAAGGCAAATTAAAAGCCTTTGTGGCTTGGCGTATTAATGCAAATTGAGGAACAAGATCTTCAGGTGGTTTTTCCCGATTGGCTTTATATTGTGGATAAATTTGTTTTCGAAAAGTATCAGATGAATAGTCAAAAATAACCGCAAAATGTGTTGGAACAACACCCGTAGCGGTGTCGCGTGCATCACAGAGCAATTTCCACAGCATATTACAAAAACCAGCTACAGCTCCTACAGGAAGTCCATCCTTTTTACGCTTTAAAGGCGGTAAAGCATAATAAGCACGAAAAATATAGCCCGATCCATCAACCAAAAAAAGATGATCTGTTGCTTTCATGATAATTTTATTTCTCCATTTCAGCCTAAAAATAATGCACTCTTATACATTTTTTTTGCTCTTATGATAAAATTTATAAAGCTGCCTCTAAAAAGCCATTTTTTGTTTTCATAAAGTATGAAGTCGTTACACTTTATATTCGGTACCTAGAGCTTTTCTTTGCTGTTACAGGATATAATAGCTTTCATTTTGCTCCTCCTATGATAGCTGAGGTACGATGTAGCGACAAGGTCGTTGTGGTGTTCCCCTCCCCACAACGACCATTTTTTTAGAGTTTTTTTCTTAAATTTTTGGACAATTTCTTTAGGAAAAAGAGAGAAGCTATTCAGGGATTTTGAAGTCATTCCACAGAGCTTTTTCTCCTATTTTTCTGATAAAATCAGCATGCATAGTTTTTTCTTGTGTGCTTAATCTTGAAGGTAAGGGCTGTGGACGACTTTTAATAGCATAAAGGGCGTCTTTATTGTTTTTTATATCCTCATCATCCCTTTTCTTGTTATTAAAACCTAATACTCCCTGTTTGCCACCAATGAGTTCAATATAAACATCGGCGAGAATCTCCGCATCAAGTAAAGCACCATGAAGAACACGATGACTATTATCAATTCCAAAACGTTTGCACAAAATATCAAGAGAATTAGGACCCATAGGAAATTTACGCCGAGCCATAGCCAATGTATCAAGAATATTATCAACACTGATAAGCGGTTTATTTGCTCGTCCTAATTCTGCATTAAGAAAGCCAATATCAAAACTTGCATTATGGGCAATCATTGTTGCACCATTGATAAATTCCAAAAATTCATCAGCAATATCACTAAAACTTTTTTCATTCTTTAAGCGTTCATTGGTCAATCCATGAATTGCTACAACTTCATCAGGAATAATGACACCTTGAGGATTCAAATAAACATGAAAGCGGTTTCCCGTAAGATAACGATCAACCATCTCCACACAACCAATTTCGATTATGCGATCTTTCTCTTTATCTAAACCTGTTGTTTCTGTATCAAAAATAATTTCACGCATGACTTTCATTCTTTAGTAAATTTTTTATCACGTAAAAAACTTGTTCACGTGTATTCTCTAAATCTTTTCCTGTATTAATAACAAAATCAGCACGTTTATGTTTTTCTTCATCAGACATTTGCCTAGCATTAATAAAGGTAAATTTTTCTTCATTCATATTTTGTCGAATCATTGCACGTTCTTTTTGTATTGCTCTTGGTGCAGAGACAACAACAACACTGTCTACACGTTTTTCACCATTTGTTTCAAAAAGAAGTGGAATTTCAAGAACAACTAATTTTTTTCCCTGTTGGTGAGCTATCTCAATGAATTCTTCTTCCTCTTTCTGCACTAAAGGATGTATTATTTTTTCTAAGGTTTCTAATTTCTCATGATCTTTTATCAAAATTTCAGAAAGTTTTAGGCGATTAACCTTACCATCCTCAACAACACTAGGAAATATACGTGCTATCAGCGATACAGCCGGTTCACTCTTATAAAGTTTGTGTACTGCATCATCAGCGCTAAAAACAGGAATACCCGCTTGTTTGAAAAAATTAGCAACTGTGGATTTTCCCATAGCAATTGACCCGGTCAGCCCTATGATTTTCATTCTGCCTTTTCACCCATATCCTGTAAAATTGCTGTTCGTAATGCCTTTGTAACCTCAGGTCTTATTCCAAACCATCGTTCAAAACCGAAAACAGCTTGATGCAAAAGCATACCAAGTCCATCAACAGTCCTTAAACCATGCGCTTTTGCTTGTTGTAGAAAAGGTGTTATTAACGGCGTATAAACAATATCTGTTACCAATGCCGTTGCTTTTATGTTATGAAAATCGCAAAAAACAGAATCCGTTTTTTTCTCATGAGAGTTTTTCATACCTAAAGAGGTCGTGTTGACAATTAAATCAGCTTGGTAAAGTATTTTATCTATATTCTGCCAATCGTGAACTTCAACAGGTTTTCCGAAATGTTGTGCTAAATTTTCTGCACGCCCCTTTGTACGATTAACCAAGCAAATACGTTCAAATCCACGTTTTTTTAAGGCGTAGAGAACAGCACGTGCTGCACCACCTGCACCAAAAATAAGCGCTGTTTCCCCTCCCCAATCAGGAGCATAATCATCAAGATTAGCACTAAAACCATAAGCATCACTATTGGTGGCGCAAAGTTTATCTCCTTCATACCAAAGCGTATTAACAGCACCAATCATTGTTGCTACATCATCTTTATAATTCGTTAAATGAAAAGCTTCCTGTTTATGGGGTATAGTGATATTCCCTCCACAAAAACCTTTTCTTTTTATAGATGTGAAAAAATCTCTAAATTTTTCAGAGCTTACTTCCTGTGCTAGATATTCACCTTGTAGATTATATTGTTTAAGCCAAAAATTATGAATTTTTGGTGATTTTGAATGATGAATAGGAGTACCTACAACAAAGGCCCGTGGAATGAGTTCTTCTTTATAGTTTATTGTAAAATCAACCATCAATTACCCCTAAATGACGCAGTTTTATGAGTAACGGCAATAAAGGTAAACCAATAATGGTAAAAAAATCTCCATCAATTTTATCAAAAAGATGGATTCCTTCTCCTTCAATTTGATAAACTCCAACACTGTTTAAAACATCTGTTCCAACACGTGCTAAATAACGTTCAATGAATTCTGATGAGAGAGGACGTACTGACATATGTGCACTAAAAGCTTCTGTCCAAATTTCTTGCCCATTGTGAAATAAAGACACTGCACTATGAAGAGAATGAGTTTCTCCTGATAAATCACATAAACGCTGATATGCTTCCCTTCTACTTGTGACTTTATGAAAAACTTGGCCTCTCAAATCAAGAACTTGATCACACCCAATGACAAAAGCATTGGAAAAACGATCAGAAACATTTTTTGCTTTTGCACTTGCAAGAAAACAACTGAGTTCTTTAGGTGTCTTTGTTTTTGCTGTTTTTTCTTCCTCTCTTTCATCAAAAGAGGCCCCTTCAATAAAAAAAATTAAACCCGCTTTTTTTAACAATTGCGCACGATAAGAACTAAGAGATGCTAATATTAACCTATCTGTTGCCATGGGATTCTTTCATTTTCTTTCACGAAATCGCGACAAAAGTTCAAATACAGCGGCTGCTGTTTCTTCAATAGAGCGCCTTGTAACATCAATAATAGGCCAACCAAAACGTTCGCAAATGCGCTTTGCATAAGTTAATTCTTCAGCGATACTCATACGATTCGTATAACTTTCAATGGCAAAATTATCTCCTAAATGTCTATTTTGACGAATATGTGAGATTCTTTCAGCGGAAGCAATTAAACCGATTATCAAAGTATTCTTTGCCTCCAAGAGAGCTTCCGGTAAATCAATACCTGAAATAAGAGGAATATTAGCTGTCTTTATTCCACGATTTGCTAAATAAATGCTGGTTGGTGTTTTAGAGGTTCTTGAAATTCCAACAAGAATTACATCAGCATTCGATAAATCATTGGAACATTGTCCATCATCATGTTCTATTGTAAAATCTAGCGCCTCAATACGACGAAAATAATCTGCATTAAGATCATGCTGCGCACTGGCACGCAAATTTATTGGTGTTCCAAGATAAGACTGAAAAGCATCCAAAACAGGATGTAATATATCTATACAAGGAACTTTCATTGTTTCACACCTTCTCTTAAGAAGGAGCTTAATTTTTTTATCAATAATTGTGTAAAGAACAATACCAGGTTCTTGTTGTATCTCATCAAGAGCTCTTTGTAACTGTATTTCATTACGAATCATCGGATAAATATGTTCTGTTGCTTGACTCATTGTATATTGGGATGCAACAGCTCTTCCCACAGAGATTAACGTTTCCCCTGTTGCATCAGAAAGCATGTGCAAATGAAAGAGTTTTTTTTCTTTTGTCACAAAAATATTAACTCCTTGTTAACAAATGTGTATATATGCTTGGTCCTTTTCATAAAACTAAAATTTAGAAAAAAATATCAATTTTTATGCACAAATTGAACAGTTGTGATATTTTATCTCCTCTTATGAGGAAAGTATGGGGATAATACCTTTAACGTAATGTTATATCTGTTTTTTTATTTTTTTTATTTGTGGATAAAATTGAGGATAAATAAAGTATAATTAATAATTCACATTAAACACAGACTCTAATAAGAACAATCACATCTTTTAAAATCTATTTAATAAAGAAATAACTGTAAAAAAATAAAAATGATTTTTAATATTTGATTATTAATGATATAGAAATTATATTGATTTAGTTTAATAATTCTTAAATAGATTTTAATTATATAAATCTATTTAAAAATATTTTTTAAAAATTTTTCATATTAGAAATTTTCAATTTACGTAATTGATTTTTTATACATTTATTTCCTCATCTATAAAAGTAATTGATATAAATGGTGCTTGCAGATTTTTAAAATTTGTGTACAATACTTTTTTCTTAGATAAGAATATTCCATTCTCGAGATTTTCCGTAAATTAATTCAAGAACAATTCTCCATCACTTAAAGAGCATATTTCATGCAAGAAATGAAACTACAAGAACTAAAAAGTAAAAATCCCGTTGAACTTGTTTCTTTTGCTGAAACATTAGAAGTTGAAAATGCTTCCTTGATGCGCAAACAAGAATTAATGTTTGCTATTTTGAAAAAACTTGCATCGCAAGATGTAGAAATTATCGGAGAAGGAGTTGTTGAAGTTTTACAAGATGGATTTGGATTTTTACGATCTGCCGATGCTAATTATCTTCCAGGACCAGATGATATTTATCTTTCACCTGCACAAATTCAATCTTTTTCTTTAAAAACAGGTGATACTGTTGAGGGGCCTATACGGAGTCCAAAAGAAGGAGAGCGTTATTTTGCTCTTCTTAAAATTAATACAATTAATTTTGAATATCCTGAGAAAATTCGCTATAAAATCCATTTTGATAATCTCACTCCCCTTTATTCGAATGAACGTTTTCAAATGGAAATACAAGATCCTACAGAGAAGGATATGTCATCACGGGTGATTGATTTGATATCTCCATTGGGAAAAGGTCAGAGAGGACTCATTGTAGCACCTCCTCGGACAGGAAAAACGGTTTTACTTCAGAATATTGCACATTCTATTACCACTAATCATCCTGAATGTTATCTTATAGTTCTTTTAATTGATGAACGACCAGAAGAAGTAACTGATATGCAACGTTCTGTAAAAGGAGAAGTTGTTTCTTCTACCTTTGATGAACCAGCAATACGTCATGTGCAAGTAGCTGAGATGGTTATTGAAAAAGCAAAACGTCTTGTTGAATATGGGCGTGATGTCGTTATCCTTCTTGATTCTATTACACGTCTTGGGCGTGCCTATAATACGGTTGTTCCTTCATCAGGTAAGGTTTTGACAGGTGGTGTGGATGCAAATGCTCTACAGCGTCCTAAACGTTTTTTTGGTGCAGCACGCAATATTGAAGAAGGTGGATCTTTAACGATTATTGCAACGGCTTTGATTGATACTGGTAGTCGTATGGATGAGGTTATTTTCGAAGAATTTAAAGGAACAGGTAATTCGGAAATTGTTCTTGATCGTAAAGTTGCAGATAAACGTATTTTTCCTGCTATGGATATTCTAAAATCAGGAACGCGTAAGGAAGAGCTTTTAGTAGCACGACAAGATTTGCACAAAATCTTTGTACTTCGTCGTATTTTAGCACCCATGAATGTAACGGATGCAATTGAATTTTTAATTGATAAATTAAAACAAACAAAAAACAATAGTGAATTTTTTGATTCAATGAATACGTAGAAGTATTATTTTTTGATTAGGATATATCCTGTGGATACAATCTTTGCTGTTTCGAGTGGATTGTTGCCTTCAGGGGTTGCGGTCATTCGACTTTCTGGTCCTGATGTTGTGGAGGTTGTTAATGCGCTTTGTGGTTGTTTACCCAAAGCACGATTTATGCATTATGGAAATCTCACAGCGCGTGATGGTAGCTTTTTAGATGCTGCTTTGACTGTTTTCTTCCCTGCTCCTCATAGTTTTACAGGAGAAGATTGTGCGGAATTCCATTTGCATGGAGGAAAAGCGGTTGTAAATCGTTTTCTCGATGAATTATCTACATTTTCTGGATGTCGTCTTGCAGAGGCAGGTGAATTTTCTCGTCGTGCTTTTGTGGAGGGGAAATTAGATCTTGTTCAAGCAGAAGGTCTTGCTGATTTAATAGAAGCAGAAACGGAAAGTCAAAGACGTTTGGCGGTTATGGGTGCTAATGGGCATTTAACAGCACTTTATCGCAATTGGCGCCATAAACTTATGAAGGCACGTGCTTTTATTGAGGCAGAGCTTGATTTTTCTGATGAAGCTGATGTTCCAAATTCGTTATCTGATAAAGTTTGGAAAGATTTGGAAGATTTTTGTAGTTCTCTTAAAAAACATATTGATGATGGAGAACGTGCTAGTATTTTACGTGATGGATTGAAAATTGTTATTGCTGGTGCTCCTAATTCTGGAAAATCAAGCATCATAAATCGTTTAGCTGGAAAACCTGTTGCTATTGTGACAGATGAAGCAGGGACAACACGTGATGCTTTAGAAATGAGGCTTGTTTTTGGTGGTTTACCAGTTTTTTTGACAGATACTGCTGGTTTTAGAGAAACAGAAAACAAAATTGAGCAATTGGGAATAGAAGTTGCAAAGCAGCATGTTAAGGATGCTGATTTGGTTATTTTGGTTTACGATATGGCAAAGCCAAAGGAAATTGAATTACCAGAAACTTCAGCTGAAATATGGCGTGTTGGTAATAAACTTGATCTTTATAAAGAAAATAGAGCAAATTTTTTTATACAGTTTTCTGCATCAACAGGTTTAAACTTTGATTGTTTTATAAAAGAGCTTGAATCATTTTGTTCACGTCGTGCTTCTGAAATTGGTAATCTTGTGCCAGCACGTAAAAGACAAATTCAGTTGTTAAAAGAGGCTGTTAAAGAAATAGAGGCTTCTATAAATTATCAATCTCTTGATCTCAGTTTACGTGCAGAACATCTTCGTCGTGCCAGTGATTTTCTTGGAAAAATTACAGGAGATATAGATGTTGAGGATTTACTTGATATTATTTTTTCAGAATTTTGTATTGGCAAATAATGATTCACGTGAAACATTGATTATTTGATAGACAGATTTTAAAGATTATGTATTTTATATATTCTGTTTCACGTGAAACTTGACAGTAAGATTCTTTATGGAATGAGTCCTAATGCACTCGTATGATGTTATTGTTGTTGGTGGTGGTCATGCTGGCTGTGAGGCAGCGTATGCTTCAGCACGTGCTGGAGCACGGACAGCTCTTGTTACACATAAAATATCGGCATTGGGAACAATGTCTTGTAATCCTGCTATTGGTGGGCTTGGAAAAGGGCATCTGGTTCGTGAAATAGATGCTTTGGATGGTCTTATGGGACGCGCAGCAGATGCATCTGGAATTCAATTTAGACTTCTTAATCGACGGAAAGGACCAGCAGTAAGAGGACCACGTACTCAAGCTGATCGACAGCTCTATAAAGAAGCTATTCAAAATCTCTTGCAAGAACAAGAAAATCTTATTCTCATTGAAGATGAGGCTGTTGATTTGATTGTTAAAGATAAGAGTATTTCAGGTATTGTTTTAAAAAAACAAGGGACTTTTTTTTCTGGTGCTGTTGTTTTAACAACAGGAACATTTTTAAATGGTCTTATTCATATTGGTGATAAAACATGGAGGGCGGGACGTATGGGAGATCAGTCAAGTGTTCAACTTGCTGAACGCTTGAAAAGTTATAATATAAAACTTGGAAGATTAAAAACAGGAACGCCTGCACGCCTTAGTAAAAAAACAATTCGTTGGGAATCTCTAGCAAAACAGCAAGCTGATGAATATCCAGTTCCCTTCTCTCTTTTGACAGAAAAAATTAAGCAGCCACAAATTGAATGTGCAATAACACGGACAAATGCACAAACACATCAAATTATTCGTGAAAATATTCATCGTTCTGCGTTATATTCTGGAAATATTGAAGGACTAGGTCCGCGCTATTGTCCTTCTATTGAAGATAAAATTGTTAAATTTGGAGAACGTGATGGACATCAGATTTTTCTGGAACCAGAAGGATTAAATGATGATACTATTTATCCAAATGGGCTCTCTACTTCTCTTCCTGAGGATGTACAAATCTCTTTATTGCGAAGTATTGAGGGATTAGAAAATGTAACAATTTTACAATCTGGTTATGCTATTGAATATGATTTTGTTAATCCACAACAGTTGACTAAAACTTTAGAGTTACGCTGTTTACCGGGTTTATTTTTAGCGGGGCAAATTAATGGTACAACAGGATATGAGGAAGCAGCGGCACAGGGGCTTTTGGCTGGATTAAATGCTGCACATAAGGTTGGTGGGTTAGATGAAATAATGATAAGTCGTTCTACAGCTTATATTGGTGTGATGGTCGATGATTTGGTTTCACGTGGAGTTTGTGAACCTTATAGAATGTTTACATCACGGGCTGAATTTCGTTTGTCTTTGCGATCTGATAATGCTGATATTCGTTTAACGCCTTTAGCACAGCAATGCGGTATTGTCAGTAAAGTACGTTGGGACTGTTATCAGAAAAAACAACAACGTCTTGATCAAGCACGGTCATTATGTCAAGAGCTTTTTTTAACACCTAATGAAGCATCTGCTCATGGATTACAAATAAATCGGGATGGTGTTCGGCGTTCGGCTTATGATCTTCTTGCTTACCCTCATATGAGTTTAGAGCGTCTTTCACATTTTTGGCCACAATTACAGTCAATTGACTCTAAAACCGTTGAAGCTTTAGAAATTGAAGCACAATATGCTGTTTATTTAGAAAAACAAGCACAAGATATTGTAGCTCTTCAGCGGGATGAACGTTTAGAAATTCCCTCCTCTCTTGATATTCAGTCAATTTCTGGTCTTTCAAATGAGCTCAAAACAAAAATTCAGGAAATTTCTCCGCGTTCAATTGCTGATGCACAAAAAATTGATGGTATGACACCCGCAGCATTGTCGCTTATTATTACATATATTCAACGTCAACGACGTGAAAAGGCTAAAACAGCTTAATGAATCTTTCTACAGAACGAAAATATAAAGCACTCTTAGAGATCGTTCCTTCTGTTTCACGTGAAACGATGGAAAATTTAATACAATTTGAGGCTTTAATAATGCAGTGGAATAAGCATATTAATTTAATATCCACTGCAACAATACCTCTTTTGTGGATACGTCATATTTTAGATTCAGCACAAATCTATCCTTTATACAGCGATTTTCTGCATTGGTGTGACCTTGGATCAGGTGGTGGATTTCCCGCAATCGTAATTGCTATTTTTTTGAAAGAAAAAAACAGAGGACATATTGATCTTGTTGAAAGTAATGGAAAAAAAGTTGCTTTTTTACGAACAGTTATTGCTGAGCTTAATCTTCCAGCAACAGTTTATCACTGTAGAATTGAGGATGTGTACAAAAAAATAGCAAGACCAGAAATTATAACAGCACGGGGATTGGCTTCACTTGATAAGCTTTTATGTCTTATTTTTCCTTTATTAACACAAAAAACAAGAGCTGTTTTGCAAAAAGGACGGGATTACTCTACAGAAATAAAAAAAGCCTCTGCCAATTGGCAGTTTGATCTGCTAAAACATAAAAGTAAAATTGATGAAAGTTCTGTTATTTTAGAAATTTCTCATCTTCGATCATGTAGAGGGTAAAGCAAAATGAGCGAAACACGGATTATCGCTATTGCAAACCAAAAGGGTGGGGTCGGAAAAACAACCACAGCAATTAATCTTGCAACAGCTTTAGCAGCTATTGGGGAAAATGTTCTTATTATGGATGTTGATCCACAAGGCAATGCTAGTACAGGGTTGGGAATAGATCGTAATAACCGTCCTTTGTCTTCTTATGATGTTTTGGTTTCAGGAATTTCCGTGACAAAAGCCGCTTTAAAAACAGCGGTTCCCAATCTTCATATAGTGCCTTCTACACTTGACCTTTTAGGTGTAGAAATGGAAATTTCTTCATCAAAAGATCGTATACAACGATTACGTAAGGCTCTCTATGATGATCCGCAAATGGAGAAAAAATACAGTTATATCTTAATTGATTGTCCCCCATCTCTTAATCTTTTAACTCTCAATGCTATGGGAGCTGCGGATTCTGTTTTGGTTCCTATGCAATGTGAATTTTTAGCTCTTGAGGGCTTAAGTCAATTGCTTGAAACAGTCAAACAAGTACGGTCTGTACTTAATCCATCCCTAGAAATTCAAGGTATTGTCCTCACGATGTATGATGGACGAAATAATCTTTCAAATCAAGTTGTTGAAGATGTACGTTCTTTTATGGGAGATAAAGTTTATCGTACCGTTATTCCAAGAAATGTGCGCGTATCAGAAGCACCTTCTTTTGGTAAACCAGTATTGCTTTATGATCTCAAATGTGCAGGTAGCCAAGCTTATTTACGTTTAGCATCGGAGGTGATTCAACGTGAAAAACAAGCGCATGCTGCCGCTTAAAAATGTAAAAAAATAATTTTTGTAAAGAAAACTCAAAGAGTGAAATTATGAATGATGATCAATCAAAAAAAAGACTGGGACGTGGATTAGCAGCATTGATTGGTGATATGAGTTTAAACAACAGTCTTATACGTTCACCTAATGCTGAAAAATTAACAGAGTTCAGTAAAGTTTCTGCACTTTCGGAGAGATTTGTTCCTCTTGAATCCATTTCGTGTAATCCACACAATCCGCGGCGCCATTTTACTGAATCAGAATTGGATAATTTGGCGCAATCAATTCGTCAGCATGGTGTTGTTCAACCTGTCATTGTAAGACCTTTACGTGATCACCCTCAGCGATTTGAATTAATTGCTGGTGAACGGCGGTGGCGTGCTGCACAGCGTGCTCATTTAAGTCAATTGCCGGTGATTGTTCGTGATGTGGATGATAAAACAGCTTTAGAATTGGCAATTATTGAAAATGTTCAGCGTGCTGATCTTAATCCCATTGAAGAAGCAATGGGATATGAACTTTTGTTGAATGAACATGGTTATACACAAGCAGATTTAGCACAAGTCATTGGAAAAAGCAGAAGTCATGTGGCAAATACACTTCGTTTGTTAAAGTTACCAGAAAAAGTGCAACAATTTTTAACCGATGGGCAACTTTCTGCCGGTCATGCGCGTTGTCTTATAACCGTTGATAATCCACAAGATTTAGCCGAAAAAATTATTCGTGAAGGTCTTTCAGTGCGCCAAACAGAAATACTTGCCTATGAGCAAGCTAATCCTAAGGTCAAAAAACGAACCTCTGTAGAAAAAGATGCAGAAACAAAATCTTTAGAAAAGTTACTTGCAGATGTCATCGGAATGAAGGTCATTATTCGACATGGTAAAAAAGGTGGTGATTTAAAAATACACTACTCTTCATTAGAACAATTAGATGATATTTGTCGCCGTTTGCAAAGTTAAAAAATTATTTGAAATAAAAAGAGCTCTTTTAACAACTGCTTTTTAGAATTTTGATGATTCTGTACATATGTTTTTTTGCAAATTCAATGTTGCTTGAAGGTAAAATATTTTGTTCATGAAGAGAAATTTCTTCATCTGTAAGCACATTTAATGTTGCTTGAAGTGCTAAGAGACCAACAACAAATTCTTTGGCTGTGAGATTATTTTCTTTTAAAAGACTCATAAGTTTTGTTTTATGAGAGATATAAGCGATATATCCTTCAATACTATCGTCATGCGTAATAATATCATTTTTTGCATCGGATATTTCTGACTCTGAAGATAAATTTTTACATTCTTTTCCAATTTTTTCTAGTTTTAAAAGAAAATCTTCTGTTAAAGGATAATTTGCAACGAGAGGTGATGTAAAGGAAGCTTTATTTGTTGTTTCTTTGGTTTCTTGAGCGTATGATGCAAAGGGAAAAAGGAAAAGAAGGCATAATACAAATTTAAACATGATTAAAAATTGTCCTTTCTTTTTCTGACTTCAGCAAAGACTTCTTCATCAGCTTCTTTTTCCATGGCAAGATTTTTTCTGATTACAGGGTCATCCCAACGAAGAAAGGGGTTTGTCGCTTTTTCTTGTTCTAAAGTGACAGGGAGAGTCATGGCATTTTTTTTGCGCAACAAAAAAACTTCTTCTGCTCTTTGATGAAGTTTTTGATTATCTGGATCAAGGGTCAATGCAAAAAGAGCATTGGTTTTGGTGTATTCGTGTCCACAATAAAGAAGTGTTTCATCGGGAAGTTGACGAATTTTCTTTAAAGAATCTAGCATTTGTGCTGGTGTTCCTTCGAAAAGACGTCCACAACCAAGTGAAAAAAGTGTATCTCCAGCAAAGAGTAATTTTTCTTCAGGAAGATAGTAGGACAAAGCTCCTAGTGTATGACCAGGTGTTGAAAGCGCTAAAATTGTCTGAGTGCCAAAGAAAAAACTTTCATCAGGATAAAGAGTTTTATCAAGATAAGAAATTTTTTCTTTTTCTGCTTCTGGTCCGATAATAATAGCTTTATAGACTTGTTTTAACTCTGCTAGTGCCTCCACATGGTCGTGATGGTGATGTGTTACAAAAACAGTCTGAAGTGTCCAATTACGGCGTTTTAAGGCATTATGGATAGCTTTACTTTCAGGAGCGTCAATAGCGGCTGTACAACCGCTTTTTTCATCATGAATGAGTACTCCAAAATTATCTTCTCGACAAATGAACTGTTCAATCAACATCTCTTCTCTCCATGAACAGTGTAGGTGATAAATAAAAAAAATAATTTATAATGATGGATATATTTTGTTTAAAAATCAGATTTGTCCTTTTCTGGAAAAAGTCCCTGTGAATGTTTTAGTATAAGAGGCATTTGAGTTAGCATGAAAATAACTGTTAGGGGCATAACACCAAAGACTTTAAAACTGGTCCAAAAATTATCACTGAAATTACGCCAAATTATTTCATTTAAAAGAGCAAGAAAAATGAAAAAAAACGCCCAACGATAGGTAAGTTTTTGCCATCCTAAATCATCAAGTTTTAAAGTAGAATCGAGAGCATAACGCAACAATGGTTTTTTAAAAAACATACCACCAAAAAGAATAACCGCAAATAAGCTATTAATGATTGTTGGCTTCATTTTAATAAAAGTATCATTATGAAGCCAAAGAGTTAAAAATCCAAAGACGAGAACAAATATTCCTGAGATGAGAGGCATTATGGGAATTTTTCGTGCAAGAATCCATGATAAGCCTAATGCAATAATGATTGCTACCATAAAAATAGCTGTGGCAGGAAAAATAGGTTTATGAAAATTTTTAAAAAGCCCAATATTGTTTATCAACCATTCACCTTTATAATTGGCAAGGAAAAAAACAATCAATGGTCCCATTTCTAAAAGAAATTTCAGTGTTGGTGAAAAGGACGCTTTTTGATTGTCATTGGTATTTTCCGCGTTGGGACTATTATGCGAATTGGTTTTTAATGAAGTTTTTTTCATGCGTATCTTCCTGCGATTGTTTCGGCAAAATCAGAAGCAGAAAAAGGTTGAAGATCCTCGACATTCTCTCCTATACCGATAAAATAAACGGGTAATTTATATTTTGCTGCAATGGCAACAAGAATTCCTCCCCGTGCACTACCATCAAGCTTTGTCATGACTAAACCGTTAACACCGGCAATATCGCGGAAAATATCCACTTGATTGAGCGCATTTTGTCCGGTGGTGGCATCTAGCGTTTGGAGAACTGTATGGGGGGCTTGGGGAGTGTGTTTCTTCAAAACACGGATAATTTTTGCTAATTCATCCATCAATTCAGTTTTATTTTGTAGACGTCCAGCGGTATCGATAATCAAGACATCACTGTTTGCTTTTTTGGCTTTTTCATAAGAATCAAATGCTAAACTTGCAGCATCTGCTCCTAGTTTTGTTGAAATAACAGGAGAACCTGTGCGTTCACCCCAAATATGCAACTGTTCAATAGCAGCAGCGCGAAATGTATCACCAGCAGCGAGCATCACTTTTAGTCCTCCTGCGGTAAGTTTTGCTGCAATTTTCCCAATAGTAGTTGTTTTTCCAGTACCATTTACACCAACCAGTAAAATAACATGAGGCTTATGATTAAGATCAAGTTCTAGTGGAATTGCAACAGGTTCCAAGACTTTTTTGATTTCATCTGTCATAATGGTGTAGATGTCATCTGGAGATAAATTCTTCTCATAACGACTGGAAGAAAGATTATCCGTAATACGTGTAGCAGTTTCAACACCAAGATCTGATTGAATCAGAATATCTTCCAGCTCTTGTAATGTATCTTCATCAAGCTTTCCTTTAACAAAAAGATCACTAATTGATCCGCTTAATCTTTGTGAAGAAAGAGCTAATCCCTTTTTTAGGCGTCCAAACCATGGTGTTTTTTTCTGTTCAATAGAGGATACAGAGGAAAATTCTTCAATTTTCTTCTCATGGACAGTATCTGTGACAATTACTTTTCCAGAAAGGGGAATTTTTCTAGTATCGTCTTCAACAGATGGAGTTTTCTCATCATATTTTGCAGATGGTGTCTTTTGATTTTCTATTTGTTCTGTTTTTTCTTTCTCTATAGAGAATTGTTCGTTTTTGGTGTTTTCAGTTTCTTTTGCTTTATCATCTTCATAAGAAGGTGAAACTTGTTCTTTTTCTCGTTCTTCAGATTTTTTAAAAGAAAATATTTTTTTGATAAAAGATTTTGTCATAAGGGTTTCCTGCTCAAGCTGCATTTAATTTTGGAAGGACAGCAATCAATTTATTGCCATCATGGTCAATAATAAGGGCTTGAACAATTGTTCCAGCTTTTGCACCTTTAATTTGTGTCAGAGTATAATCTTCTGTTCGTCCAATTTCATCTTTTTCAACGAGAATTGTTTGCTGGCTATTTTGTAAGCTAGCAAGATGCCTTTGGTAAGCTTCCTCACCTACTTCGCGTAATCGTTGTGCACGCATCTTAATTATTTTACGATTGATTTGTGGCATTCGCGCGGCAGGTGTTCCTTCTCTTGGACTAAAAGGAAAAACATGGAGGTGTGTTAAATGACAATCATTGACCAAGGAGAGGCTATTTTGGAACATCTCTTCTGTTTCGGTGGGAAAACCTGCAATTAAATCTGCGCCATAAACTATAGTGGGACGTTTGGAGCGCAATTCTTGGCAAAATTGAATTGCATGTTCGCGCAAATGTCGCCGTTTCATTCTTTTTAAAATCATATTATCGCCTGCTTGCAAAGATAAATGTAAATGTGGCATGATTTTTGTTTCATAGGCTAAAAGATTGATAAGTTCTTCGTCTGCTTCAATGGAGTCAATTGACGAAAGACGTAATCGAGGCAAGTCAGGAACATGATGTAAAATAGCAGAAGTTAATTTCCCTAAAGAGGCTTTTCCAGGCAGATCATGACCATAGCTTGTCAGATCGACACCTGTTAAAACGACTTCTTGAATACCGTTATCTATGAGCCGTTTAATTTGTTCAATGACAGCACCCATGGGAACTGAACGCGATGGTCCGCGCCCATAAGGGATAATGCAAAAGGTACAGCGATGATCGCATCCATTTTGCACTTGTACAAAGGCACGTGTGCGTTCTTCCATCCCGCTCACCATATGTGGAGCAATTTTTTGCACTTCCATGATGTCATTGATGCGCAACTTTTCGGAATGGTTGATGCCAAAATCAGGAAGTTGACGATAAGAATGGGCATGGAGTTTGTCCTCATTCCCTAAAACAAGATCCACTTCTGTCATTGAGGCAAAATTTTGCGCTTCTGTTTGTGCTGCACATCCCGTGACAATAATACGTGCATGAGGATTTTCTCGTCTCGCTTTGCGGATAGCTTGTTTTGCTTGTCGCACAGCTTCTGCAGTAACAGCACAGGTGTTAAAGATGATCGCACCGTCTTTGAGTTGATCTAGCCCTGAAGAAGTGCTTTCTTTGCGTATAATTTCTGATTCGTAGCTGTTTAGTCGACAACCAAATGTTACAATTTCTATAGCCATCAAAAGTGATCCTTTTTATAGCTCCCTGTTAAAGGGTTTAAAAAACCACTAAATTCATATTCAATTGGGCCGGTCATGATAATATGATCATCTTCTCTGTAAAGAATATTAAGTATTCCTCCTGGTAAATTCACATCGATATGGCGGTTTGTAAGTCCACGTCGATAAGCAGCCACCGCACTCGCACAAGCAGCGCTTCCACATGCTTGCGTTAATCCAGCTCCTCGCTCCCATGTGCGTAAATTTAGGCTTTTCTTTGACGTGACATGAACAATGGAGATATTACATCGTTCTGGAAAAAGAGGATCATGTTCAAGTTTTGGTCCATATTTTTCTAATGGAAGATGTTGAATATCGCTCTCAATAAAAAAAATAGCGTGGAGATTGCCGATGGATACAAGGCTTGCATCTTTTAAGGGACCAGCAGTAATATCGACGTGATTGGTATCGACTATTTCACGTGAAACAGGCATCTCTTCTGCATTGAAATTTGGGCTCCCCATGTCAACAGAAATGAGATTATCGGTTTGGCGTTTACCTTCAATAATTCCAGCAGATGTTTCCAATCGAAAGCTCTCACCAAAATTATGATCTGTAAGCCATGCAATGACACAACGCGTACCATTACCACAGGCTTTAGCCATTGAGCCATCAGAATTCCATATTTCAAGGCGAAAATCAGCCTCTTTTTTTGTGGCGGGGTGAAGTGCCATAATTTGATCAAAATGCGTTTGAGAATCTGCTGATAAGGCAAGAATTGCTTGTGATGTCAGAGCATGTGTGCTGTCACGCATATCAGCAACAATGATTTGATTTCCAAGACCGTTCATTTTGCTGAAGGGTGTTTTCATGAAATTTCTCTATTTTTATTGATTACCCACAAAAGATATATGACTGAATATCTTATAAATTTCTAGTACTTAATAGATAGAAAACAGGTGGAGGAATTATTTATCATTTAAAATAGGCAATTTTCATCCTGTTTTTTTTTAATTTGTTAATGTATCTTTGTAAAATGCCATATAACAAATGTTCACTCATTTCTTTGAGGGAGCTTCTTTATTGTCGTGGGAAAGAGTATAGATATGTCATTTTCAAGGGTTTCATTTTTCGTTGCACTATCAACAGTTATATTTTTAGGGGGATGTTTAACATCGCGCTTTGACAGTAATGATAGTAACAACACATTAGAAGTTTTTTATCCACTTCAACAAATAGAAACAGAAGTGATACCTGATGTATCCTCTTCTTCATTGGCTGTTGAAGCAGCAGATGCTTCGATGTATGAGAAAGGAGATTCTCAGAGTGATGGACGAATGGCTAGCCTTGAATTGCCAAGTAGTGCTGTTGATTTATTTCCTGCAAGTATTGCTGGGGTGTGGAATCTTTCTATGGGGGGAAAAGTTTGTCGAATTGCAACGCCACAAACAAAATTTGGACAAGGATACCGTGCTGGGCCCTTACACTGTCCAGGAATCCTTTCTCAAGTAAAGTCGTGGGCTGTTAAAGGGAAAAAATTATATTTCTATAATAATTCAGGGCGCGTTATTGTTGCCCTTTATTCTTCCAATGTTGATCGTTTTGAAGGACGTACACTTGATGATCGTCCCGTTATTTTAAGCCGTTAGAGCGCTTTTGACCATTTATAAAAATAAGAAATAGATGTACGGGTTTGTGAAGAAAACATCTATTTTTTATTGAAAGTGGTTTGAAAAAGGTTGTTTTATGACTTCGATTTCAATGCGTTATAAAGAGCTTATCTTAAAAGGAGAAATCAGTTTTGATCCTGCTCAATTGGCTTTGACAAAATCTTTTGATCATTTATTACAAAAAATTACAGAACAAAATATTTCCCACCCTCTAGCATTTTGGCGTTTTTTCAAGAGAAAAAAACAACCATTGTCTTATGTTTCAAGACAAGATGAAGGGGATACTTCCTTTCAGGGGCTGTATATTTATGGTGAAGTAGGACGAGGCAAAACCATGCTGATGGATTTGTTCTTTTCTTGCTTGCCGCTGGAGCATAAAAAGCGCGCCCATTTTAATGATTTCATGGCTGATATACATGAGCGTATTAATTTTTACCGTAAAGCATCAACACACAAAAAAGTTGGACAAGATAATCCTATTTTAGCTGTTGCCCAAGATCTTGCACGGGAAGCCAAAGTGCTTTGTTTTGATGAATTTAGTGTCACGGATATTGCTGATGCAATGGTGCTTGGTCGCCTTGTTGCTGCTTTGTTTGAGAAAGGGGTTTTCTTTGTTGCGACTTCAAATGTTGCTCCTGATAATCTTTATTATAACGGTTTAAATCGAGAGCTTTTTTTGCCTTTTATTCAAGCTTTGAAAACACATGTTCGCGTTTTTAATCTTGATGCAAGGACAGACTATCGGCTTGAAAAATCAAATCTACAACATGTGTATATAACGCCATTAGGGGAGCAGACAGATGAATACATGAATCAGGCTTGGGTACTAGCACTGCAGGGACACAAAGAAACATCTGATGAACTTTCTATAAAAGGGCGTCTTATTCCTATTCCACGTGTCGGTGCAGGTTGTGCACGCTTTGATTATCAAGATTTATGTGCAAAGCCTTTGGCCGCAGCTGAATATTTAGCATTAGGGGAACGTTATCATACGGTTTTTGTCGATAATGTACCGGTGATGGATGATACATATCGCAATGAAACAAAACGATTTATTTTACTTATTGATGTTCTTTATGAGCGCCACATAAGATTATTTATGTCAGCGGCGACGAAACTTGAGGATTTATATCAGGGGCATGCGCAGACGTCCGAAACATTTGAATTTCAGAGAACACAATCGCGTCTTTTTGAGATGCAAAGCGAAGAGTATTTAAAAGTTTGGGCAGAACGTTTTTTTATTTAAAGGGAAAAGTTGATTGTCGTTTTATCTTTGCGTAAACTTTAAGAATAATAACTCTTTGAATTTAAAAGAAGTGTAATAATTCTGTTGTATTTTTTAAAAATTCACTTTATCGATAAATCTATAGTAGTTTTCTAATAGCATGTTTGCGTGGAGGATTATGGCTTCTATGAAGTAAAGAAGTTGAGTGAATTTCATCTTTTTTTTCTTTTGAAGATATTGTTAAAATATGGCTAAAAGCAAAGAAAATATTTAATACCGGCGCTGGTAAGTATAGATTGAGTTTTCTAAAGTTAGGAAAAATAAAATGGCACGGAAAAAAATAGCTCTGATTGGTTCGGGTATGATCGGTGGCACTTTAGCACATATGATTGGGCTTAAAGAGCTTGGTGATGTTGTCTTGTTTGATATTGCAGAAGGTATGCCTCAGGGGAAGGCTCTTGATATTGTCGAATCTTCACCCGTTGACGGTTTTGATGTCAGTTTAAAAGGTGCAAATGCTTATGAAGCAATTGAGGGGGCTGATGTTGTTATTGTAACAGCAGGTGTTGCACGCAAACCAGGTATGAGCCGTGATGATCTTCTAGGCATTAATTTAAAAGTCATGGAACAGGTTGGTGTTGGAATTAAAAGATACGCGTCTTCAGCGTTTGTTATTTGTATTACTAACCCCCTTGATGCAATGGTATGGGCATTGCAAAAATTTTCAGGTCTTCCTGTGCATAAAGTGGTTGGTATGGCTGGTGTTCTTGATTCGGCACGTTTTCGTTATTTCTTATCTGAGGAATTTAAGGTCTCTGTTAAAGATGTGACAGCGTTTGTTTTAGGAGGGCATGGTGATTCAATGGTGCCTTTGGTGCGTTATTCAACGGTTGGTGGTATTTCTTTGCCTGATCTTGTGAAGATGGGTTGGACCACACAAGAAAGAATTGATCAAATTATCCAACGCACCCGTGATGGTGGTGCAGAAATTATTGGTTTGTTAAAAACAGGTTCTGCTTTTTATGCACCAGCAGCTTCTGCTGTTTCTATGGCTGAGGCCTATTTGAAGGACACTAAGCGTGTTGTTCCTGTTGCAGCTTATCTTTCAGGACAATATGGAGTAAACGATACCTATGTGGGTGTTCCCGTGGTGCTTGGGGCGGGCGGTGTTGAGCGGGTCATTGAAATTGATCTTGATAAAGAAGAAAAAAGTGCTTTTGAATATTCAGTGAATGCGGTTAAGAAGCTTTGTGAAGCTTGTATCGCTCTTGTACCTAGTCTTGCATAAATTGAGCAAGATTCTGTTCATTAAAATAGAGTATTTGAAATATTAGGACTTAAAAATTAATTCAAGTAATTCATAAAAGAAAAGGACAAATGCATGAATATCCATGAGTATCAGGCCAAACGTCTGCTTCATGAATATGGAGCACCAATTGCAAATGGTGTTGCTGTTTATTCTGTAGAGCAAGCTGAAAAATGGGCAAAGAAATTGCCTGGACCTCTTTATGTGGTTAAAAGTCAGATACATGCTGGTGGTCGTGGTAAAGGTAAGTTTAAAGAACTTGGTTCTGATGCAAAGGGTGGTGTTCGGCTTGCAAAATCCGTTGAAGAAGTTGTTGCAAATGTTCAAGAAATGCTTGGTAAAACTTTGGTAACCAAACAAACTGGTCCAGAGGGTAAACAAGTCAATCGTCTTTATATTGAAGATGGTGCCGATATCGAACGGGAGCTTTATCTTTCTCTTTTGGTTGATCGCAGTGTTGGTCGAGTAGCGTTCGTGGTTTCAACAGAAGGTGGAATGGATATTGAAACGGTCGCTGAAGAAACACCAGAAAAAATATTAACTCTACCCATTGATGCTACACAGGGCGTTACCTCTGATGATTGTGCAAGGCTTTGTGATGCATTAGAATTGCAAGGGTGTGCAAGAGAAGATGGAGAAAAGCTTTTTCCAATTCTCTATAAGGTGTTTTGTGAAAAAGATATGAGCCTTCTTGAAATCAATCCGCTTATTGTGATGAAAGATGGTCATTTGCGGGTTCTGGATGCAAAAGTTTCTTTTGATAATAATGCTCTGTTTCGTCATCCAGATATTTTGGAATTGCGTGATACTTCAGAAGAAGATCCCAAAGAGATCGAAGCATCAAAGCATGATCTTGCTTATGTCGCTCTCGAGGGCACAATTGGTTGTATGGTCAATGGTGCCGGTCTTGCTATGGCGACAATGGATATCATTAAGCTTTATGGAGCTGAACCAGCAAATTTCCTCGATGTTGGTGGTGGAGCTTCAAAAGAGAAGGTAACTGCTGCTTTTAAAATTATTACGGCTGATCCCAATGTTAAAGGTATTTTGGTCAATATTTTTGGTGGTATTATGCGTTGCGATGTCATTGCTGAGGGTGTGGTTGCTGCTGTTCGCGAAGTTGGTTTAAAGGTTCCTTTGGTTGTTCGTCTTGAAGGTACGAATGTTGAGCAAGGTAAAGCAATTATCAGTGACAGTGGTTTGAATGTTATTCCCGCTGACGATTTAGATGATGCTGCTCAAAAAATTGTTGCAGCCGTGAAGGGAGCTTAAGCGATGTCGATTCTTGTGAATAAAGATACAAAAGTTCTGGTTCAAGGGCTTACAGGAAAAACAGGAACATTTCATACAGAACAAGCACTTGCTTATTACGGCACGCAAATGGTTGGTGGTGTCAATCCTAAAAAGGGTGGTGAGACATGGGAAGGCTCAAAAGGTGAAACCCTTCCTATTTTTGCGAGTGTTGCAGAAGGAAAAGAAAAAACAGGCGCTGATGCTTCCGTTATTTATGTTCCTCCTGCAGGGGCAGCGGCAGCTATTATAGAGGCTATTGATGCTGAGATCCGTTTGATTATCTGTATTACAGAAGGCATTCCTGTTATGGATATGGTGAAAGTAAAGGCAAGGTTGGAAAAATCAAAATCACGTCTCATTGGTCCTAATTGCCCTGGTATTCTTACACCAAATGAATGTAAAATCGGTATTATGCCTGGTTCTATTTTTAGAAAAGGCTCTGTTGGAGTTGTTTCACGGTCAGGAACTCTAACCTATGAAGCAGTCTTTCAAACAAGTCATGAAGGTCTTGGGCAGACAACAGCGATTGGTATTGGGGGGGATCCTGTTAAGGGTACCGAATTTATTGATGTGTTGGAAATGTTTTTAGCAGATGATGAAACGCAGTCTATTGTTATGATTGGTGAAATTGGCGGTTCTGCTGAAGAAGAAGCAGCACAGTTTCTCCAAGATGAGGCAAGAAAGGGTCGCAAAAAACCGGTGGTTGGTTTTATTGCTGGTCGTACAGCTCCTCCAGGGCGTACAATGGGGCATGCTGGTGCTGTTATTTCGGGTGGAAAAGGTGGAGCAGAAGATAAAATTGCTGCTATGGAAACAGCTGGAATTCGGGTTTCTCCTTCACCATCACAGATAGGCAAAACCTTGATGTCGGTTTTGAAGGGCTAAAAGAAAACTTTATCAGAATAAGGATATATTCTTATTCTGATAAAATATTAGATGTAAAAAGGTGAAAGCTTTTTTGAACTTTCTGATTTTCGTTTGTTTTGCAAGCGTTTAAAGGTCGAAAAAAGATATAAGGAGACGGAATAAATGTTCCGGATAGGTATATGGCAAGGCAGGACGAGATAAATAGTCTTTTTGCACAAACGTCGTTTCTGTATGGTGGAAATGCGGATTACATAGATCAACTTTATGCAGAATATGAAAAGGATCCCAACAGTGTAGATTCACAGTGGCGTACTTTTTTTGAAAATCTGCATGATAAAAAAGAAGATGTTCTCAAAAATGCTGAAGGGGCAACATGGCAACGTAATCATTGGCCATTAAAGGCAAATGGTGAGCTCGTCTCTGCTCTCGATGGCGATTGGTCTGTTCTTGAAAAACATGTTGGTGATAAATTAAAAGAAAAAGCAGCAACGGGTGTTACCCCAAAAGGAGCAAGTTTTAGCGAACAAGATATTATTCAAGCAACGCGTGATTCTGTTCAGGCACTTAGAATGATTCGTGCTTTTCGAACACGGGGGCATCTTCGTGCACAGCTAGATCCTCTTCAATTGGCGGAAAAACTTGATGATTACAAGGAACTTTCTCCAGAAGCGTATGGTTTTACTCCTGCTGATTATGAGCGTCCAATTTTTATTGATAATGTTTTAGGCTTGGAATACGCAACTATCCCACAAATGCTAGAGATTCTCAATCGTACCTATTGTTCAACAATTGGTATGGAATATATGCATATTTCTGATCCTGCTCAAAAAGCATGGCTTCAAGAGCGTATTGAAGGACCAGATAAACGCATTTCCTTCACATCGGAAGGTAAAAAAGCTATCCTTAACAAACTGATTGAGGCAGAAGGGTTTGAACAGTTTTTAGATACAAAATATAAAGGAACAAAGCGTTTTGGACTTGATGGAGGTGAAGCACTCATTCCTGCTCTTGAACAAATTATTAAATGTGGTGGTGCTTTGGGAGTGCAGGAAATTATTTTAGGAATGGCTCATCGTGGTCGTTTAAACGTTCTTTCACAAGTGCTCGCAAAACCACATCGGGCTATTTTTCATGAATTCAAAGGGGGGTCTTATAAGCCGGATGATGTAGAGGGGTCGGGTGATGTTAAATATCATTTGGGGACTTCTGCTGATCTTGAATTTGATGGTAAAAAAGTTCATTTATCGCTTTTGGCAAATCCCTCTCATCTTGAGATTGTTGATCCGGTTGTTATTGGAAAAGCGCGTGCTAAACAAGATCAACTTGTGGGGCGTATGCAGACTGATTCACTCCCATTGAATGAACGTTCAAAGGTTTTACCATTGCTTATTCATGGTGATGCTGCTTTTGCAGGGCAGGGGGTTATTCAGGAAACTTTTGGACTTTCAGGTCTTAAAGGTTACAGCGTTGCCGGCTCTGTCCATGTGATTATTAATAATCAGATTGGTTTTACAACTGATCCACGCTTTTCGCGTTCTTCACCGTATCCATCAGATGTAGCAAAGATGATTGATGCGCCAATTTTCCATGTGAATGGTGATGATCCTGAGGCGGTTGTTTTTGTTGCAAAAGTAGCGACAGAATTTCGTCAAATTTTCCATAAACCGGTAGTGATTGATATGTTCTGTTATCGTCGTTATGGGCATAATGAAGGTGATGAACCTTCCTTTACGCAGCCCCTTATGTATAAGGCTATCCGTAATCACAAAACGACTCTGCAACTTTATGGAGATCAGTTAGTAGCAGAAGGGGTGGTTGCTCTAGAAGAGATTGAACAGCAAAAAAAACTATGGCGTGATAAACTTGAAGTTGAGTTTGAAGTAAGTACTTCTTATAAGCCGAATAAAGCAGATTGGCTTGATGGGAGTTGGACGGGTCTCAAAGCTTCTACGAGTGCCGATGAACAACAGTGTGGAACAACTGGTGTTGAATTAAAAACTTTACAGGAAATAGGTAAAAAACTTGTCGAGATTCCAGCAGATTTTCATGTTCATAAAACCATTCAACGCTTTTTGAGTAATCGTGCTAAAATTTTTGAAACCGGTGAGGGTGTTGATTGGGCAACGGCTGAAGCTCTCGCTTTTGGCTCATTGTGCTTAGAAGGAGCACCCGTTCGCCTTTCCGGTGAGGATGTTGAACGTGGAACTTTTTCACAACGGCATTCAGTTCTTTACGATCAAGAAAACGAAGCACGTTATATTCCTTTAAATAATTTGCAAAAGGGACAGGCATTTTATGAGGTTGTTAATTCGATGCTTTCTGAAGAAGCTGTGCTTGGTTTCGAATATGGATATTCTCTTGCTGAGCCACGAGGATTAACGCTTTGGGAAGCACAATTTGGTGATTTTTCTAATGGTGCACAGGTTATTTTTGATCAATTTATTTCGTCTGCGGAACGTAAGTGGCTTCGTATGTCTGGTCTTGTATGTTTGTTGCCTCATGGTTTTGAAGGGCAAGGGCCAGAGCATTCTTCAGCACGTTTAGAGCGTTTTCTGCAACTTTGTGCGGAAGATAATATGCAGGTTGCAAATTGCACGACACCTGCAAATTATTTTCATATTTTACGTCGACAGATTAAACGTGATTTCCGTAAACCATTGATTTTAATGACACCAAAATCGCTTTTACGCCATAAAAGAGCAGTTTCCTTTCTCAGTGAAATGGGACCAGAAATGGGTTTTCACCGTTTGTTGCTTGATGATGCTGAGGTTCTCAAAGATTCTGTGATTAAATTGCAAAAGAATAATAAAATTCGCCGTGTCGTTCTTTGTACTGGAAAGGTTTATTATGATCTTTATGAAGAACGTGAAAAAAGGGGGATTGATGATGTTTATTTGCTTCGTGTTGAACAGCTTTATCCTTTTCCTGCGAAAGCCTTGGTGGATGTGTTATCGCGCTTTTTGCAGGCAGAAATTGTTTGGTGCCAAGAGGAACCAAAAAATATGGGGGCTTGGTCATTTATTGAGCCTTATTTAGAATGGGTTTTGACGCATATCAATGCGCAATATTCACGTGCGCGTTATGCAGGGCGTCCTGCAAGTGCATCACCGGCCTCTGGGTTAATGGTGAAACATCTTGAACAGCTTGCTGCGTTTCTTGAAGACGCGTTGGGCTCTTAAATTTATGACTACTCTGATATATGGAAAAATATTATGACTACTGAAATCCGTGTTCCTACTTTGGGCGAATCGGTTACCGAGGCAACTGTTGGTAAATGGTTTAAAAAGCTTGGTGACGCTGTTGCTATAGATGAGCCTTTGGTTGAATTAGAAACTGATAAGGTAACAGTTGAGGTTCCCTCACCTGTTGCAGGAAAATTATCTGAAATCATTGCAAAGGAAGGCGATACAGTTGGAGTTAATGCGCTCTTAGGGAGAGTTGAAGCTGGAGCAGCTGGTGTTACCAAAACATCGCCGTCTTCTGAGACATCTGGATCTGCCACTCCCGCTCAATCGGAGCAGTCTCTTTCACATGATACAATGCCTCCAGCACCTTCAGCAGCAAAATTGATGGCAGAAAATAATATTGCAAAAAGTGATATTTCAGGTTCTGGAAAACGTGGACAAGTTCTCAAAGAAGATGTGCTTGGTGTGATGACACAGGGAACAAAAGCATCTACTCCTATGACTTCTACAGTTAGCTCTTCTTCTGTCTCCAGCTCTTCAGCTGCTCCTGTACAGGAAATCCATGAAGAGCGGGTTCGTATGACAAAATTACGTCAAACAATTGCTCGTCGTCTTAAAGATGCACAGAATACTGCAGCAATGTTAACCACATTTAATGAGGTGGATATGTCTGCGGTGATGGATTTGCGTAAGCGTTATAAGGATATTTTTGAAAAAAAGCATGGTGTTAAGCTTGGTTTTATGGGCTTTTTTACTAAAGCTGTTTGTCATGCATTAAAAGAACTTCCTGCTGTTAATGCAGAAATTGATGGAACAGATATTATTTACAAAAACTATGTCAATGCCGGAATTGCGGTTGGAACGGATAAAGGGCTTGTAGTTCCGGTGATACGTAATGCAGATCAGATGTCGTTGGCAGAGATTGAAAAAGAAATTGGTCGTTTGGGGCGTCTTGCTCGTGATGGAAAATTAGCGGTTTCTGATATGCAAGGTGGAACTTTTACCATTACTAACGGGGGGGTTTATGGATCATTAATGTCTACGCCGATTTTAAATGCACCACAATCTGGTATTTTGGGAATGCATGCGATTAAAGAGCGAGCAATGGTTGTGGAGGGACAAATCGTGATTCGCCCCATGATGTATCTAGCACTTTCTTATGATCATCGTATTGTAGATGGCCAAGAAGCTGTAACTTTCCTTGTGCGTGTTAAGGAAAGTTTAGAAGATCCGGAACGCCTTGTTCTTGATTTGTAAAAGTACAATTTTCGGGACGAAAGGAAGAACGGATGTCTTATGATGTGGTTGTGATTGGAGCGGGGCCGGGTGGTTATGTCGCAGCGATAAAAGCGGCGCAATTAGGGCTTAAAACAGCAATTATTGAAAAACGGGTAACATTAGGGGGGACATGTCTTAATGTTGGCTGTATTCCTTCTAAAGCATTGTTACATGCCTCAGAAGTGTTTGCTGAAACACAACATGGTTTTGAAACACTTGGTATTTCTATTGCAAAATCAAAGCTTAATCTTGAGCAGATGATGGCGCATAAAAAAGCTGTTGTGACAGCTAATACGAGTGGTGTCTCTTTTTTGATGAAAAAAAATAAAGTTGACACTTTTTTTGGTACAGCCAAAATTTTAAGTGTAGGTCATGTGGAAGTCGTTGCTCGGGATGGTAGTACACAAAAGATTGAAACAAAGAATATTGTGATTGCTACGGGTTCAGAGAGTTCAGGCATTCCGGGTGTGAATGTTGACGTTGATGAAAAGGTTGTCGTTTCTTCTACGGGAGCTCTTACTCTTGAAAAAGTACCGACACGTATGATTGTTGTGGGGGCTGGGGTTATTGGTTCAGAGCTTGGTTCAGTTTGGAGTCGTTTAGGTGCTAAGGTAACCATTATTGAATATCTTAATAAAGTTTTAGGATCAATGGATGGTGAAATTTCAAGGCAGTTCCAAAAAATAATGGAAAAACAGGGAATTGAGTATAAGACTAATGCAAAAGTAACAGCTATTACGCGATCTGCTTCAACGGCTCAGGTGAGTTTTGAAGCCGCTAAAGGTGGTGCTTCTGAAACTTTAGAGGCTGATGTTGTGCTCATTGCGACGGGACGTTCTCCATACACGGAAGGTCTTGGTTTGAGAGAGGCGGGTGTTCAGATAGATGAGCGTGGCTTTGTTGTTATCGATGCACAGTGGCAGACAAATATTCCAGGAATTTATGCGATTGGTGATGTTGTTAAAGGACCAATGTTGGCGCATAAGGCAGAGGAAGAGGGTATGGCTGTAGCGGAAATTTTAGCGGGTCAAAAGGGGCATGTTAATTTTGATGTCATTCCTAGTGTTGTCTATACACAACCGGAAATTGCTAGTGTAGGGAAGACAGAAGAAGAACTTAAAGCTGCTGGTATTGAATATAATGTTGGTAAGTTTCCTTTCATGGCTAATGGTCGTGCACGTGCCATGCAAAGGAGTGATGGGTTTGTTAAAATCCTTGCTGATAAAAAAACAGATCGGGTGTTAGGGGGGCATATTCTTGGATTTGGTGCTGGTGAAATGATCCATGAAATTGCGGTTTTAATGGAATTTGGGGGAGCTTCAGAAGATTTGGGGCGTTGTTGCCATGCGCATCCTACTTTATCAGAAGCTGTACGAGAGGCAGCTTTAGCGACATTTGCTAAACCACTTCATATCTAGATGCGCTTTGAGCGTTCTATGATATGTTTCTTGAAAAAGCCTAAAAGATACTTTATCGGTGGTTTTATTGTTGTGTGTTTTGGAAAAAACCGCCCCTTATAAGGGCGGTTTTTCTGTATTTTTTGTTGGTGTATAAAGATTTATTTTTTCTTTGCCCTAAAAGACAATCTCTCAAACCGAATCAATTTGTAATAAGATTGATTTGTCTTAAGCAAATTTCCTTCTGTTGAGCATTGATGTAATGCATTGCTAGAGGTTTGAGGGATAAATTTTCTCTTCAATATTTCATTCAAAGATACATTTCTCCATTTGGTTGATGCAAAAAAATAGATGCCTTTTATATTTATAACAGTGTCTTATATAAAGAGACATCTCTTAAGGCACCCAAGCCCATTTCACGGCGGCGCCCGTGAATGGTATAGCGATAAAGCCATTGAGCACCGTCATCTTTACGCTTGTGAAGAAGTAAAGCCAGCACCATCATTATATTTGCCAGCTCCCAATGTTGCGACAGCCCTTGGCACTTAAGACGATTCATAAGAGCCATTTTTAGTCCTTTCTTATACAGTTTTTACTCACACGCCAGCCCCGCTTTTGACGTGCAAGCAAATGATTTTGATTGATGCAACATAAACAGATTTGAAATGAGAGAATCTTACGTTATTCGAGGGTCTCATTCAATATGAACAACGCTAAATTATCATTATAAATCAATATCTTGTATCACCGTTAAAAGACAATCTTTTATAGTGCTACAGATTTAAAACTGTATTTTTTTCTCTTCTTGTTGCTCTCTTATCCAGGTGGAAAGCCCCATGCGATCGAGATATTTGAGAAAAGGTTGTGGTGGTAGTTCTTCTACGTTGACCATTGTTTTAACATCCCATTCACCAGTAGCAATAAGAAGTGCTGCTACTGCTGCTGGTACACCAGCGGTATAGGAAATGCCTTGTGCACCGGTTTCGTTAAAAGCTTGTTTGTGATCGGCTATATTATAGATAAACATTTCTCTTGGTTTGCCATCTTTTTCACCTTTAATAAGATCTCCAATACAGGTTTTTCCTGTGTAGTCTGGTGCTAAAGAAGCTGGATCGGGTAAAACAGCTTTTACAACTTTTAAGGGGACAACTTCTTGACCTTCTGCCGTTTTAATAGGCTGTTCAGATAAAAGTCCAAGATTTTTCAAAACAGTAAAAACAGTAATGTAATGTTCACTAAATCCCATCCAGAAACGGACATTTTCTACATCGAGATTTTTGGATAATGAATGAATTTCATCATGTCCCGTCATATAGGCTTTTTGTTTGCCAACAATTGGGAGATCCCATTCATTACTGACTTCAAACATTTTATGGGAAACCCATTTTTTATTTTGCCAAGACCATACTTGTCCTGTAAATTCTCGAAAGTTAATTTCTGGATCAAAATTGGTGGCAAACCAACGTCCATGGGTGCCGGCATTAATATCAATAATATCAATATCGGTGATCTTATCAAAATAATTCTCACGTGCTAATGCTGCATAAGCATTCACAACGCCTGGATCAAAACCAGCACCTAGAATAGCAGTAATCCCAGCTTTTTCACATTCTTGACGCCGAGGCCATTCATAATTGCCATACCAAGGTGGTGTTTCGCAAATTTTCAGGGGGGCTTCGTGAATGGCAGTATCAATGTAAGCGCATTTGGTTTGGATACAAGCAGAAAGAACAGACATGTTAAGAAAGGCTGAACCCACATTGATGACAATTTTACATTTGGTCTTTTGGATCAGTTTTACAGTTTCTTCTATATTCATTGCATCGAGTTGGTGACTTTGAAGAACGCCTTGCTCTTTCATAGTGTTTTTTTCTTTAATAGAGGCAATGATGGCTTCACACTTTTTGAGGGTTCGTGAAGCAATATGAATTTCACCAAGAATATCGTTGTTTTGAGCACATTTGTGCGCAACAACCTGTGCAACACCTCCAGCACCAATAATGAGAATATTTTTCTTCATTGTAGGTTTATCTCCTTTTTAATACTGCTTGTTGTAGAATGTTTTTAATGGCTCTTTTTTATGAAAGACTTGTTTGATAATCATGATAATTAAATTGACGTTGAAGTGTTAGTGTACCATCAAATTCTTTGATAACAATGGCAGGCATTGCAACGCCATTAAACCAGTTTTTCTTGACCATTGTATAACCGGCTGTATCCTGAAAAGACAGTCTGTCACCTATTTTAAGAGGTTCTGGAAACTGAAATGTTCCAAAAATATCACCAGCAAGACAAGATTTTCCGCATATCATAATTTCGTACGGTCCTTGATTTGGTTCTAATTTGGCGTTCTCACGATAAATGAGAAGATCAAGCATATGCGCTTCAATGGAGCTATCAACGATAGCAAGTTTTTTTTCATTATACAATGTATCAAGAACACTTACTTCTAGTGTGGTGCTTTTTGTTATAGCAGCTTCTCCTGGTTCTAGAAAAATGGTAACATCATAGTTTTTTGAAAAATCTTTTAAACGTTTTGCGAAAGTTTCTAAAGGATAATTTTCAGCCGTAAAGTGAATTCCACCGCCAAGGCTAATCCAGTCAACTGCAACAAAAAGTTCTGCAAATTTTTCTTCCATATGACTGAGCATTTGATTGAAAAGATTGAAATCAGCATTTTCGCAATTGTTGTGAATCATGAGGCCATTTATGAGTGGTAGAACTTCTTTTATAGCATTTTGATTGATTTCTCCTAAACGACTAAAAGGGCGGGAGGGGTTGGCAAGATCAAAATTGGATGCACTGATTCCTGGATTTAACCTTAAACCTCGTTGAAGAGTTTTTGTTGCATCAGAAAAACGTTGAAGTTGTTGGATGGAATTAAAAATAATTTTGTCTGCATAGCTACAGACTTCATTAATTTCATGATCTGCCCAAGCAACCGAATAAGCATGAGTTTCTTTACCAAATTTTTCTCTTCCCAAACGCAGTTCATATAGGGATGATGACGTAGTTCCATCCATAAATTCAGACATGACATCAAAAACACTCCATGTGGCAAAACATTTCAAAGCAAGCAAAATTTTTGCTCCAGATATGCTGCGTAAGCGATCGATAACTTCCATATTTTTGATGAGCTTAGATTTATCTATAAGATAATAGGGGGTTTTTATCATTGCTTATCCATTCTCTTTTGAAGGATCTTATTCTTGAGATCAACGTTTAGTACAAAGAACAACAGAATGTCTCTAGAAAAAACAGTTTTAAAAAAAGAATCTGTTTCTGTCTAGCGGTAGAAAGGCTTTCTGTAACTGCGTTTTGTTTTTGTAGTTTGAGATTCGCATTATGTGTATGAAAAAAAAATTGTATTATGCTTTCGCTCTTGTACTTATGGGCAGTTTTTTCCTTATAACAACCAATATTGTTAATTTGGTGCAAGATAAGAGCGATGTTGAAGCCAAACTGGTGTCTTCAGACTTTGTTAACGAGAGTTCGGTACCTTTGATTTTGACAGGGCGTAGAGAACTGAATGGTTTTAAGGGATATCATAATTATCGGCGTGGTTATGTTAAGTATAGAGATAATTGGTGGTATCCTGAAGCAGCTTTCGCTGCGTTACCACATTCAGAAACGAAACATGTGCCATTAAAAACTGTCTTAGAGGACAAAAGGGTATTTTTAATTTCTTCTTTGGAGAAAAAACAACCATGGATGCCTAAAAAACACGTGGAATCTTGTCGGGCGCGTTATCGTTCTTATAATAAAAACGATAATAGTTATCAGCCTTTCCATGGTCCTCGTAAGCAGTGTCTTTCGCGTTTTTTTAAGTGAAAATTATTAAATAGAGAAAAATTTCTTTCAAGCCTTGTCGTGCTCATTCTCGTTCTTAAAATAAAGAGGGAGTGTGTATGCAGTGTCTGCTTTTTTTATGTAACAGTTGTTTTTTAAAAATTTTAACCACTTTTAAGTTTTATTAAATCTTATTATCGTTAAGTGTGTGATAAGGGGGGTGATAAGGTAAATTTTTATTTTGTCATCGACAAAATATTGAAGGATGATATGGAGTTTTAAGAATGACAACACGGGAAGCAATGTTGATGTTGCTCGTTTTGCTTCCCTTTGGTGGAAGTGCTGTCATCAGTTTGTTTCGTTCGACAGCAAAAAATAATGAAGCATGGTTTGCTGGGGTTGTTGCACTTTTCAGTCTTTTTTTTACAGTTATACTTTATCCATCGGTGCATGGAAATCGCGTGGTACGTTTAGATATTTCATGGCTTCCAGAATGGGATGTTAATTTGATCTTCCGTATGGATGGTCTGGCGTGGCTTTTTTGTTTGCTCATTACAGGAATTGGACTTCTTGTTGTTGTCTATGCGCGTTATTACCTGGATCAGGCGGATTCTGTACCGCGTTTTTTTTCTTTTTTTCTGGCCTTTATGGGATCAATGACAGGGATAGTCTTATCTGGCAATCTCGTTTTTTTGGTTATTTTTTGGGAACTCACCAGTATTTTTTCTTTTTTGTTGATCGGTTATTGGTACCATAATGCAAGTGCGCGTGAGGGAGCACGCATGGCTTTAACAATCACAGGTTTTGGTGGTTTTGCTCTTTTTATTGGTGTTTTATTGATTGGTCATATTGTTGGTAGTTTTGATTTGGATAAGGTGTTGCATTCTGGGGAGATGATCCGATCAAGTGTGCTTTATAATCCTGTCCTTATTTGTATTTTATTGGGAGGATTAACAAAAAGTGCACAGTTTCCTTTTCATTTTTGGTTACCTGGTGCGATGGCTGCTCCAACACCGGTATCGGCTTATTTACATTCGGCAACAATGGTAAAAGCAGGGTTGTTTTTGCTTGTTCGTTTATGGCCTGTGCTCTCTGGAACGGAAACTTGGTTTTGGTTGGTAGGCTTTTCAGGACTGTCAACCTTGCTGCTTGGTGCTTATTTTTCCATGTTCCAGCAAGATTTAAAAGGGTTACTTGCTTACTCAACGATTAGTCATCTTGGATTGATTACCACACTTTTAAGCCTTGGTAGTTCGCTTGCATGTGTTGCGGCAATCTTTCATATGGCTAATCATGCTACTTTTAAAGCTTCTTTATTTATGGCTGCTGGCATTATTGATCATGAGACCGGAACACGTGATATGCGTAAGTTGACAGGTCTTTATCGTACTATGCCTATTACAGCAACTCTTGCTTTGGTTGCGAGTGCGGCGATGGCTGGAGTTCCTTTGTTAAATGGCTTTTTGTCGAAGGAAATGTTTTTTGCTGAAGCGGTTGAAATGCATATGGACTCATGGCTCGATTGGATTGCACCATATGTGGCAACGCTCGCTAGTCTGTTTAGTGTGACTTATTCTATACGTTTTATTCATGGTGTTTTTTTAGGGGCAAAACCTATTAATTTACCCAAAACCCCGCATGAACCACCGCATTTTATGCGTTTACCTATGGAACTTTTGGTGTTTATTTGTTTGGCAGTTGGTATTTTTCCTAATTTAACAATAGGACCTATTTTGGATAATGCTGTTGTCTCTGTTTTAGGACCCATGACAATTCCTTATAGTTTGGCTGTTTGGCACGGGCTTAATACGCCATTAATGATGAGTTTTGTGGCTTTATCAGGAGGCGGATTGCTTTATGTCTTCGGGCATCGTTATTTTTTATCTTGTGATGATGGTCCTCCTTTTTTTCGTCATTTGAAAGGAACACGCATTTTTGAACGCGTTCTGGTGATTATTTCTTGGAAATGGGCACGGGCGCTGGAAGCAGTTTTGTCGACACGTCGTTTGCAAATGCAATTACATTGGATTTTTTTGCTGTGTTTTGCATTTGTTGGTCTTTTGCTTTGGTACGACGGTTTTATTTCAGCGGGATCGTTACCGCTTTTTCCGCTTGATATTCCTTTTCTTGCTGTTTGGCTGGTAGGTGGATCCTGTGCTCTTTTGGTTGCTTGGCAAGCAAAATTTCATCGCCTTGCATCACTTATGCTGTTGAGTGGAGCTGGTTTGATGACTTGTGCAACCTTTTTGTGGCTCTCCGCACCCGATTTAGCAATAACACAATTGGTTGTTGAGGTGGTGACAACCGTTTTATTATTGCTTGGCTTGCGGTGGTTGCCTAAGCGTTTATATAATCCTGATCCAAACCATGTTTGTTTTTATGTGCGTTTTCGTCGTGTTCGTGATTTCATTATAGCTGTTATGGGAGGTGTTGGTGTTGCATGGCTTTCTTTTGCAATGATGACACGTCCTCAGGGTTCAACAGTTGCTGATTTTTTTCTAACAAATGCTTATAGTGGTGCTGGTGGTCGCAATGTTGTGAATGTGTTGTTGGTTGATTTCCGTGGTTTTGATACCATGGGAGAAGTTGTCGTCTTAGGTGTTGTTTCACTCACGGTTTTTGCTCTTTTACGACGCTTTCGTCCTGCTCCTGAAAGTATTGATGCGCCTTTTCAACAACGTGTTCAGAAAGCTTTTGATATGGAACAGCCTGATAGGGATGTGGGGGATAGCGTCTTGAACTATCTTGTTGTTCCTGCTGTTATTATGGGATGGCTCTTTTCGGTTATTATCGCTTTTTCTGTCTATTTATTTATGCGCGGGCATGATCTTCCGGGCGGTGGATTTGTTGGTGGTGTGACTTTAGCGATAGGCTTTATTTTGCAATATCTTGCCCGTGATATTCGTTGGGTGGAAAGCCATTTGAAGGTTTTGCCATTACGCTGGATGGGCTTTGGTTTGTTGTTATCAGTCTTGACGGGAGTGGGAGCTTGGTTTTTTGGAACTCCTTTTTTAACCTCTTTTTTCCAATATACGCATCTGCCACTGATTGGAAAGATTCCTATGGCTTCTGCTTTTTTATTTGATCTTGGTGTGTTTTCTCTTGTTTTGGGGGCAACAGTTCTCATTTTAATTGCACTGGCACACCAGTCTATTCGTAGTTATCGAATCGGTAAGAAACCTCTTTTGAAAGAGAAGGAAAATTAATGGAAATTGTTCTTTCTTTGGCTATAGGTGTTCTTGTTGGATCAGGCATTTGGCTCATTTTACGTCCACGCACTTTCCAAGTCATTCTTGGTTTGTCTTTGATCTCCTATGGAGTCAATCTTTTTATGTTTTCAATGAGTAGACCACGTAGCAATGCTGCGCCGATTGTTGATCCTACTAAAGTGATTAATCCAGAAAATTACGTTGATCCTCTTCCGCAGGCATTAGTTTTAACAGCAATTGTGATTGGTTTTGCAACGACAGCTCTCTTTTTGGTTATCCTTCTTGTTTCACGCGGATTAACAGGTTCAGATCACGTTGATGGACGTGAGGTGCAATGATGGAAGAATACCAGCGCCATCTTCTCATTTTGCCTATTGTTTTACCATTAATCACTGGAGCTCTCCTGCTTTTTTATGATGAACGCCGTGCAAAACTTAAGTCATTCATAAGTCTGTTTTCTGCTGGATTGTTGGTTATTATCGCCATTTTATTGGTTATGCGTATTCTTGAAGTTGCACCAGCTGCAGAGGTTTATCGGCTTGGCAATTGGCCTTCTCCTTTTGGAATTATTTTGGTCCTTGATCGCTTAAGCGCTATGATGCTTGTACTTTCCAGCTTGTTAATGGTTGCTGCATTGGTTTTTGCACGAGCACATTGGTATAAAGCTGGTCCTCATTTTCAGTCATTGATGCAGTTTTTCATGGTTGGAATAAATGGTGCTTTTTTAACAGGGGATTTGTTCAATTTATTTGTGTTTTTTGAAGTCATGTTAACCGCTTCTTATGGGCTTGCCTTGCACGGTTCTGGTCAATTACGTGTGCGTGCTGGATTGCATTATGTGGTGATTAATCTTGTTGCTTCGTTGTTGTTTCTCGTTGGTACGGCACTCATTTATGGAGTCGTTGGTACCTTGAATATGGCTGATTTGGCTGTAAAAATAAAACATATAGCTTCTGCGGATATTGTTCTCTTTGAAATAGGGGCTGCACTTTTGGGGATCGCTTTTTTACTCAAAGCAGGGATGTGGCCACTTAATTTTTGGTTGATACCAACTTATAGTGCAGCAGCAGCACCCGTTGGGGCTTCTTTTGCTCTTTTGAGCAAGGTGGGTATTTATATTATTTTACGTCTGACATTGTTATGGTTTGGTCCTGAAAGTGGATATTTTAGCTATTTTGGTCACATGATTTTGTTTTACGGTGGGTTGATTACCATAGCTTTTGGTTTTATTGGAATTTTGGCTAGTCAAATTTTGGTACGTTTGGCAGCTTATAGCGTTCTTGTCTCTTCTGGTACATTGTTGAGTGCAATTGGGATTGGCCATGCAGCACTGACAGCAGGCGCACTCTTTTATATCGTTTCTTCAACTTTAGCTCTTGGTGCTTTTTTTCTTTTGGTGGAACTTGTTGAACGCTGTCAGGATGTAGCGGCGAATGTTTTGACTGTTACAATGGAAGTTTATGGAGACGATGAAGAGGAGGAAGAAGATGAAGTTGGTACCTATTTACCAGTAACTTTAGCGATTCTCGGGGGATGTTTTTGTATCTGTGCCCTCTTAATTATTGGGTTGCCGCCTTTTTCTGGTTTCGTGGCTAAATTTATGATGTTTATGGCAATTTTAAACCATACTAAGGGAGATTTATCTGTTTTCCTACCGGCTTACCAAGATTGGCTGTTTGTGATTTTTGTCTCCCTATCTGGTTTTGCAACTTTAATTGCTCTCACAAGAATGGGTACTCGAACTTTTTGGGTTTCTCTTGAAGGGAGAATTCCGCGTGTGCAGGTGATTGAATTTGCACCTATTGCTGCTCTGCTGGCTTTGTGCTTTCTCATAACAATTTTAGCTGCTCCTGTTAGCCATTATATGTCTGAAACAGCTAAAGCTCTATATAATCCTCAAAACTATATTGGAAGCGTTTTAGAAGATTTTTCTTTTGAGAATGGGGAGATCAATCAATGAATTATTTTTGTTCTTTCCCTCTTTTCAGTACGGCAATCGTTTTTATGTGGTTGACCTTAAATGGTTTTAGTTTAGGTCAATTACTTTTAGGGATTATCGTTGCTTTGTTTAGTGGTTGGATGATGCGGTTTCTTGAGCCGGAAAAAATCACCGTTAAAAGTTGGCGTGCAGTTTTTCGTTTAATTTTTCGCGTGTTTATCGATTCTATTATTTCAAATGTTTCTGTGGCTTGCTTTGTTTTGACAAAAAGATCTCAAAAGCAGCACTCTGATTTTATTGTGGTGCCCCTTTTGCTCGAAAGTCGTACTGCTTTGGCAGTTTTAGCATGTATTCTCTCTGTTACTCCAGGAACCGTTTGGATTGCTTATAATAGAAAAAATAGTGAGCTTTTACTCCATGTTTTAGACTTTAAAAATGGATATAATTATCAACAGTCGATTAAACAACGCTATGAGCAATTGCTTTTGGAGATTTTCTCATGAGTATGATGATTCTTTATTGGGGGATTTTTCTGTCGCAGTTTTTTTTAAGTTTGGCAATGATTTTTGCGCTATTTCGATTAATTCGTGGTCCACGGGCGCAGGACCGCATCGTGGGATTGGATGCTCTTTATGTAATAACTATTCTTTTGTTTCTTACATTTGATCTTCGATCAGGAACAACTATTTATTTTGTAGCACCTCTCATTATTGGATTGTTAGGTCCTGTATCAAGTATTGCTTTGGCAAAATTTCTCATGCGGGGAGAAATTATTGAATGAAAGATGATATCTCACTTGTGGTTGCTGTTGCTATTACAGTTTTTTTAGTATTGGGGTCTGGTCTCACATTGATTGGAACGATAGGATTGGTGCGTCTTTCCAGTTTTTATAAGCGTTTGCATATGCTTTCACTCAGTACAAGTTGGGGAGCTGGAAGTATTCTTATCGCATCGTTTCTTTATTCTATTTTTGTGGATCACCATTTTGTGTTTCATGAAATATTATTGATGACTTTTTTACTTGTAACGATACCAGTGGCTTCTATGCTGGTATCACAGGCAGCAGCTTATCGACATCATTCAGAAAATACATCAGAAAAACCGCTGGCTCTTTTATCACATCAGACGACAGAACAACCGCCTACATCAGAAGAAATATTATGCGATGAGAACCAGCGCGATTCTTGATATCAAGTGTCTTTTTTATTTTATTGCGCGCTTTGTTCTTCTATACAACGAATAGGATTTTCTTCTTTTGGATCATTGATGAGATCATAAAATAAAGCCTCATTTTTCGTTGTCCACCATACATATTGTCCGCTTACATATTTTGCTCCAGAAGCAGCAATAACATTGGAACCAACAATACGCTTTCCTTTCCATTTGAAATCAACAAGCGCAATATCACCAGCAGTGTAATAGGTTGCTTCAATAGATTCTTTATTCTTTCCCATATCGCATTGATAGGTAGCAATTTCTGTCGTTGGTGCTGGATCATCTGGGACCTCAATGACTAAAGAACCTGCCAAGGCATTGATTGAACTGCAGAATAATAAACTTAAAGCGGCACAAGACCGTAGCTTAGAAGAAGTTTTTTTCATAATATTCCTTTCATTCTTTAGAATAATAATGTTGATTCATCTTTACAAAGGATAGGTTTTTTCTGTTCTGGATCATCCACGAGATCATAAAGTGTGATTTCTTTGTTCTTTTCCCACCAGATATACTGGGCCCCCGCATATTTTACTCCAGAAGTAGCGATAACATTAGCAGCAATAACGCGATCACCTTTCCATTTGAAATCAACCAACGAAATATTTTCAGCGTTGTGATAGGTTGCTTCAACGCGTTCTTTACTTATTCCTGTATCACATTGATAGGTTATTTTTTGTGTTATTGGCTCTGGATTATCTGGTATCTCAAGGATTATAGAGCTAGCAAAGACATTGCTTGAGCTAAAAAGTGATAAACTTGAAGCGGCCAAAAATCCTAAAATATGTAGAGTTTTTTTCATAATGCTTCCCTATATTGCACGACAGAATGATTTGATTGATACGATGGTGTCCACGGCAGGATTCGAACCTGCGACCCCAGGATTCATACCACTTCGATTTTCATCGCCAGCGTTAAAAGCTGTTTGTGGTCTGGACTGTCTCTTCACCATAAAGCTTATGCCTTTTAGGTGCTGCCCGTTCAGTCTCTACACCTTCCTCTCCTTATAACAGAGAGGCTTGGCTCGGGATTGGCATATGGTTTCCCATGAAGCTTTCCCCGAATTTGAGCAGATCCACTTTGAGGATTTCTCCTCAAGGCGCCCAATTTCTTTAGGAATCCTGTGCTCTATCCTACTGAGCTACGCAGACATCATCATATCTCTTTCTTTAATAGAAGTATAAAAACGAATCAATTATATTCAATATGAATTAACGAATTTCCGTTAATTTTTGTTCCAAAAAGGCTAAAACTGCATTTGATGGAACATTTTTTGCAATAAATGATTGTCCAAGTCCGCGTGTTAAGATGAACGTTAAGTTGTTTTGCGAAACCTTTTTATCTTGAGCAATGAAAGTCATCAGTGTTTCAGTATCTGGGAGTGTACCTGCGATATCTTTTAGTTGTGTAGGCAATCCTACAGCTTTAAAATGGGCTTCAATGCGCTGTGTGAGTGTGGTATCTATTAAATTCAGTTGTGCGGAAAATTGGTGGGCTAGAATCATACCAATTGATACAGCTTCACCATGGATTAAACGGTTTGAGTCATAAGCGGTTGCTGTTTCAAGCATGTGTCCAAATGTATGACCAAGATTTAGGAGTGCACGTTCTCCCGTTTCATATTCATCACGTGCTACAATGTCCGCTTTAAATTGGCATGAGCGGACAATGGCTTCTGTTCGCATAGAGCCATTGGAGAAAACTTTTTGTCCATTTTTTTCAAGCCATACAAAGAAATCAGGCTGGTTAATAAGACCATATTTGACCATTTCCGCATAACCAGCGCGAAATTGACGCGGTGGCAATGTATCAAGGATACAAGTGTCAGCAATAACGCATTGCGGTTGATAAAAAGTGCCAATAAGATTTTTACCATATTGGCTATTAATACCTGTTTTTCCTCCCACAGAGGAGTCAATTTGTGCAAGTAGTGTTGTGGGTATTTGAATGAAGTTCATACCGCGGCGGATAACACTTGCGGAAAATCCTGCCAAGTCGCCAATGACACCACCACCAAAAGCAATAACGCAGTCACCTCTCTCTAGACGTGCAGCAAGAATTTTATCAATGACGCTTTGTAGGGTGGAAAAGCATTTTGATTGTTCTCCTGCTTCTACAACGATGGGAACAGTATGAATTTTATTTTTTGTTAATTCTTTCTGTAATGTCTCTAAATGGAGGGATGCAACATTTGTATCTGTAACAATTGCCAAACGTGTTGGATGAGAATCTGTTTGGTGGAGAGAATGTTTAATCTGCAAAGCTGCTTGTGTAATGAGATTTGGTCCAATGATAATATCGTAACAATGTTTGTCCAGCTTAACAGTAACGGTTTTGGTGTGCATGCTTTTTGTTCCTATGGTCATTTTCTTTTATCGAGGTAGTGCTGTACAGATCGTATAACATTTTTTGCGACGGTAAGACGGCTTTCTTTATGCGTGTTAATTGTTAAGTTTGCCTTTGCATAAATAGGATAACGCTGTTCCATGAGTTTTTGCATGGTTTCTTTAGGGTTTGTTGTTTGGAGAAGTGGTCGCGTTTTGCGCTTTGAGACACGTTGCATGAGGATATCAAGGTCGGCTTTGAGCCAGATAGATATACCATTTTGGTGAATAGTTTTTCGGATGTCTTGATTTATGTAGGCACCACCACCGGTTGCTAAAACAAGAGGACTTTTTTTGATGAGATTGAGAATAACACGCTGTTCAAGAGCACGGAATTCTGATTCACCATAAATTTTAAAGAGTTCGGTAATGGTCATTTTTGAAGCTTTTTCGATTTCCTGATCAGAATCATAAAAGGGCAAACGAAGCATGGTGGCAACGCGTTTGCCGATGACTGATTTACCTGCACCCATCAGACCAACAAAGACAAGAGCGCGTTTATCAAGGGATGATAAGAGCTGGCTCTTTATCTGTGTCATCGGAATATGTTTTGATCGATTATTGTCCATAATTTATTTCGGCATTTATCTACATTAAAGTCAATTCCTGTTAATCTTTGTAAGGCATAATTCAACGGACGGAATGGTTCTGGAGAGAGTTTATTATCTTATGCCAACATTGACTAGATTTTTAATGATTCTTTTTATTTCCTTTGTTATTCTTTTTAGTATCATGGTTGCTCTTGTTGTGTTTGTTAAACCCGTAACTGTGGATATGTATGTTGATGTCCCTTTGGATTCATTAAATCTTTCTTCAAAAGGGGATCAAGGAAATGAAAAGTGATATTGTAATAGACCGTTTTCTTGAAATGATGAGTGCTGAACGAGGCGCTTGTGACCATACACTTGCGGCTTATCAACATGATTTGCAGTGGGCAGAGGGCGTATTGTCTTCACACTCTGTATCACTTTTTTCAGCGCAAAAAGAAGATTTAATTGGCCTTTTATCACTTATGCACACTCTTGGTTGTGCAGCGTCTTCACAGGCGCGTCGTTTATCGACTTTGCGTCAATTTTATCAATTTCTTTATGCTGAAGGATTGAGAGAAGATGATCCTTCCCATGATATTGATGCACCTCGTCAGGGGCGCTCTTTGCCAAAAATCATAAGTGAAGATATGGTAACGAAATTGCTTGATTTGGCACAAGAGGAGGTTGTCCAAGCAAATGAGGGGTCAAAAAATTATTGGCGCGCATTGCGTCTTCAGTTGTTGATTGAAATGCTTTATGCAACAGGACTGCGTATTAGTGAATTGGTGAGTCTTCCAGTACAGGCTATCCGAGGGAAAGGATACAGTTTTTCGGTTCGTGGTAAGGGTAAAAAAGAACGAATGGTGCTGTTATCAAAAAAAGCTTGCCAAGTTCTTTCGCAGTGGTTGGAATTGCGTGATCAGGGAAAAGATGCAAAAAGTCCTTATCTTTTTCCTGCCCATTCACAGACAGGGTATATTGCTCGACAAGTTGTGGCACGGGAGTTGAAAAGTCTTGCTAAAAGAGCAGGAGTAAAAAGTGACGACTTTTCTCCCCATGTGTTGCGTCATGCTTTTGCTAGTCATCTCTTGCAAAATGGTGCTGATTTGCGTGCTGTTCAACATTTGTTAGGTCATTCTGATATTGCGACTACTCAGATTTATACCCATGTATTGGAAGCAGGGCTTTATCGCCTCGTTAATGAGCATCATCCTCTTGCTGATGAGCAGAAGGCTCAATAAGAATAAGGTGATGTTTTTGAAAAATACTTTATAAAATGGATTATAAGTGTATAAGTGACACCAAATAAGTTGGGTAGAATGTATAATTATCTTGATTTTGAAAAACCAGTTGCTGATCTCGATGGAAAAATTCTTGAATTAAAACAGATTTCTCAAGAAGAAGGCAGTCTTGATATGAGTGATGAGATCGCACGCCTTGAAGTGCGTTCTCAAACGGCATTGCGCGATATTTATAAAAAGTTATCGCCATGGCAAAAAACACAAGTGGCGCGTCATCCTGATCGTCCCCATTTTATGGATTATTCTGCGCGTTTGCTAAGCGATGTGACACCTTTGGCAGGAGACCGAAAATTTGCTGAAGATGAGGCTATCCAAGCAGGATTTGCACGCTTTAGGGGAGAGGCAGTTGCTTATATAGGTCAAGAGAAAGGTCATGATACGCAAACACGTTTGCGCTATAATTTCGGTTCTGCTCGTCCAGAAGGTTATCGCAAAGCCGTACGTATTATGGAAATGGCTGACCGTTTTGGTTTGCCACTCCTGACTTTTGTTGATACGGCAGGTGCTTATCCTGGTGTAAGCGCTGAAGAACGCGGTCAAGCAGAAGCAATTGCTCAATCAACAGCAGCAACTTTACGCCTAAAAGTTCCCGTTGTTTCGGTCGTTATTGGTGAAGGTGGTTCAGGGGGAGCGATAGCAATTGCTGCTGCTAACAAAGTTTATATGTTAGAACATGCCATTTATTCTGTTATTTCTCCAGAAGGCGCTGCTTCTATTTTATGGCGCGATTCAACCCGTGCAAAAGATGCTGCAATGAATATGCGTATTACTGCTCAAGATTTATATCGGTTAAAGATTATTGATGGCATTATTCCTGAGCCTTTAGGAGGAGCACATCGAGGTAAAGAGGTCGTGATTGATGAAACAGGCGCGGTTATTGCAGAGGCTTTAAAGGAGATGGCTGGAAAAGATGGTGAAGCTCTTAAACAAGAGCGTTGGGAAAAATATCTTCAGATTGGTCGATCTTTAACATAAGTTATTTTTTATGAGGGGATGGATTGGAGTTGTATTCGATGATATTCAACAGATTCCTCGCAGTGTGTGTGTTGTTTGCAATGGGAATATTGATGGCATGCGAAGGAAGATTGCCAGCTTCTATTCGCGCTAAAGTTGAACAGCCTCTTCCCCAAGAAATTCAAAATAGAATGGTTTTGTATGATATCGATCCTTATGCACCAATAATGATGCGTTTTTTTAAGGAAGAAAATGTTGCTGAAATTTGGAAGCAGTCTCGTTCAGGGACTTTTATATTGATGGCGCGTTATGGCATTTGCAAGTGGTCTGGTCAGCTTGGACCTAAATATAAGGAAGGGGACCTTCAAACACCGGAAGGTTTTTATACCATTAGTGCAAGTCAAATGAATCCTTATTCGAAATATTACCTTTCTTTTAATATAGGATTTCCCAATCTCTATGATCAAGCCCATGGACGAACAGGAAGCAATCTGATGGTACATGGTTCTTGCTTTTCTGCCGGTTGCTATTCTATGAGTGATAAGAATATGGCACAGATTTATGCCTTTGCACGGGATGCCTTTAGAGGTGGACAAAGAGAATTTCAGTTGCAGGCTTTTCCTTTCCGCATGACCGATGCTAATATGGCGCGCCATAAATCTGATCCTCATTATCAATTTTGGCTTATGCTGAAGGAAGGGTATGATTTTTTTGAAGAAAATCGTACTCCTCCAACGGTTGAGGTTTATGAAAAACGTTACGTTTTCAATCGTGGACTTAATAAAACTTCAAGTGTTCTAGCGCCCTGAGTGTCATCGTCTCGTAAAATAGGGATTTTTCCAAAGAGGCAAAAAGATCTCTTTGCTTCTTTGGAATGCTTTATTTCTTGTATCACTAAGACTGTAAAATATTGTTTTTCAGTACGGTGATATAAGGTGTGTTCACGCATATTAAAAATATCCTATCATGTATGAGATTGTTTTTTTACATAAACCAAGGAAAACGTTATGTGTTTTAAGCGGAATATGTGGGGCAAGGCTTTTTCGCTAAACTTGTGAAATGAATCACATAAGTGATTGGCAGGGGGAATCTATTCAAGATAAAGAGATTAGATTTATCATAATTCATTGTCTTGCAACTTAGATGAGAGATCCTGATACTATAAGATTCTTTTATTTCAGATTCCTCTCATGTTGAATCACTCAAAATTATTTTCTCATCTATTATAAGTTATTATAAGTGGGGTTGGCATGTGGATAAAAACATTTGAAGATGGAGAATAAATTCTTCTTATAAACTCTCTTAAATGCAAGGATGGTTATAGCTGTATGGATTGAAAAAGTATGCCGATGCCAGTTTGCATTTTCATGCAGATAAAGATGGTGGTGCACAATTGATTTACCTTTATGCCATTCACAGCATTATAGGAAGTGCTTGCAGAATCGGCTTGAGACATTGAAACACGTGCTTTTTAAAAAAGCGCGTGAATTGTCCATACAATAATGTTCTATTTACATGGACCTGATATTATTAAGATACCACCACTTTTAAGAGAAACGGGACTCTCATAAGTGCTTAGGCATCGCTCTCTGATTTAAACGCTTTCCCTCTGCTAAAAGTGTGATCACTAAGCGCTATTGCGGTTTTCTCTGTATTTTCCTTTCTCACACAAGCAAAGAGGTGACTTTCTACACCGAGCTCTCTTCGCTTTAAGATACTTCTAGATGTTGCTTTTAAAATATAAAGGCAAGTTGAAAACGTAAAAATTCAAGGTGTATTTTTTCTTAAAAAGTTAATACTTTGATTTATCATGATAAATTAATATTTTTTTAACTTTAATAACTCAAAATACCGTAAGTTTCTCTGACCTTAAATCCTCTTATATTGAATCAATTGAAATTGCCTGCTTGCATGTTATACATGGAGGTGATGTGTGGCTAAAAATACTTTAAAAAATGCTCTCAAGTGTCAAGAGCTGTTGCCACATTGGGAGCTGGCAAATAAGATGATGATGCGGTCTTGCATCTTTATACGCGTAAAGATGGTGGTGCATAATGTATTTACCATTATCCCATCTATGGATTCTGCCGTGAAATGCGCATTGGGTGGGTTGAGGAATATTCCTTGAAAACAAGCGCGTGAATGAGCAACGTAGTGGTGTTTTGTGGCGTTCCCTTTTTTGTGAGAGGCATGTTTCCATAAATAGAAAAACCAATCTGATTATGGATTGATAAGGAGCAAAAATTTTCGTCTTTGATGAGAAAGAGATCAAATGATATATGTTAGCGCTTGTAGTACAATGTAAGAGGGCTTTTTTGAAAGGCGCCTCTATTCTTCCTTAAAGATGGTAGTAAAGATTAAAATTTCATGCCTGGAATAATGAGGGGATTATCCATTATAGCAGTTTTGTCCGCATTATCTATTGCTGGCTTGTTAAAAAAGGCATTGAAGAGTTTTTCTATTGCTTCTTTTTCAACATCATCGGCAATGATGACAAAACGTGTTTGTATTGTTCCTTTAGGCCATTCTGGAAGTCTTATTGGTGGGTGAAAAAATGTCTGTATACCGTGTAAAACAAGTGGGCGGTGTGGGTCGTCACGCAAGGCGATAATTGCTTTAATACGTAGTATTTTTGCGCCATAAAAGTCGTTTAGGAGATCTAGAAAACTATGAAGAGCAGTATAATCTATAGGCTCTTTACAGTCTAATGACAAAGCTTGGATGTTTGAGTGGTGCGTATGATCATGGGAAGTAAGGGTGCGTCCTTGTTGAAGTTGTGCATTTTCTGCTTTTTCATCCCATAATGTTTTGCTTATTAATGCATTTAAACAGCACTCATCAGAGTGGACATCAATAATTTGTGCCGTAGGGTTCATTATTTTGAGTGTCTTAAGCAGTGTATTTGAAAGCAGTTTTGGATTGGTAAGGTCTGTTTTGGTGAGGATAATTTTGTCAGCAAGTGCTAATTGTTTGTGTATTTCGGGATAGCGTTTGAGTATGGAAAGAGTGTTTAAGGTATCAAATGTTGCAAGAACAGTTTCAATCGATAATGTTTGCATTAACGATGGATGGCTTAAAAGAGCTTGTAAAATAGGCGCTGGATCAGCCATCCCTGTTGTTTCAATGATAATGCGATTGAGTTGCTTAAGATTGCCCGTTTGAACGCGATTGACTAAATCGGTTAATGTATCGATAAGATCACTGCGCAAATTGCAGCATAAGCAACCATTGGCAAGTTCAATAATTCCTTCTGTCGTTTTTTCAACGAGAAGATGGTCAATACTTACTTCACCAAATTCATTGATGATTACAGCACAATCAGCCAAAAGAGGATTGCGTAGCATTTTGTTGAGCAAAGTTGTTTTGCCAGAGCCTAAAAAGCCGGTAATAAGCGTGAGGGGAATGCGCTTTATTTTCATGTTTATCATCGACCGTGGTTTGCGGCTTTTTTTATAGAGTTTTTTGCTGGTTTTTTATGCGGAATGTAAAGTTTTTTTAGCGACTTTACTGTGATTGTAGGTTCCTGAGGTGCACTAATGAGTCGTACTTGTAGAGGAAGTACGAAGGGGGGTGGATCAGTAATAAAAGGTGAAGAAAAGATAATTTTTCCTTGAGCGTCATAAGAATTCGCATGCATTTTTATGGCTTCAGGAGTGCACATTTGTTGTTTCATATCGCTTACTTGTGTTCTCTTTGTACCATAGGGTTTTAGCGTTGTCAGTGTTAATTGGGGCGTTCCTTTATGTAAAAAACCTGTTTCGAGTAGTTGTGCGGCATTTTCTTCTCTTTCACTTACATTGTTTGCTCCTAAAATAACCGCAATAATTGTGCGTTTACTGCGGGTGGCGGAGGCAACAAGATTAAAACCAGAGGCACAAATGAAGCCTGTTTTCATGCCATCTATGCCATTAAAACGTCCAATGAGGTTGTTTGAATTGGGTTGGATTTTTCGTTTGTTACCAAAATCAATGGCAGGAATAGAAAAATAATGAGCATATTGAGGAAATTCACGACGAATTTGAATCGCTAAAAGAGCAATATCACGTGCGGTGGAGTAATTTTGTGGGTCTGGTAATCCACTTGCATTGGCAAAATGTGTATCAAACATTTTTAAACGTTGGGCTTCAGCATTCATTTTTTGTACAAAAGCTTCTTGTGAACCGGCAACCGCTTCACTCATGGCAATGGCTAGATCATTGGTAGAGGTCGTCAAAGTAATGGTTAAAGCTGTGTCAAAGGTAAGGACAGAACCAGCTTTATAGCCTGAACGGTGTGCTGGAGCTTTTGCTGCATATTGGCTAATAGTAATCTGTTTTTTGGGCGAAATTTCCCCTGCACTCATGGCGCGGAAAATGACATAGGCGGTCATTAATTTTGTTAAGGAGGCTGGATACCAACGCTCAAAAGCTTGATTGTGCGCTAAAATACGCTCCGTTGTAACATCAACAGATATAAAGGGCTGAGACAGAGCAAGAGTACTTGTTAAGCTCAAAATGAAAGATAAAAAAAGATTCGTGAAGAGTCGTCGCATTAAGTTTAAATCCAATACCTTCTTATCAGGGACTAAGAATTGTTTTAATTTAGTACAAAAAGCTTTTAAGTCTATGATCTAGAGGGTAAATGGTTCATACTGTATGCGTTTTTCTGCTGAGATAGAATCACTATCATGCTTCATTTTTCCCCTTTGTCTTCAACTTTATGGCTTGTAAAAGCCTTCATGCAATATCTTTTCACTAAGAGATATCGCGCAACGCTTTACCTTATGTTGGTCATGTTCTTCATGGAAGAAGATCATGTTATTGTGCTGTTTATCGACGCATTTTTTTAAAGAGTTTTTTATTTTATCTTCCATCCTATCTCTTAGCACGGCTTGTAAATGTATAATATATAAGCCATCATTTTTATGCTTATAGATGTACAGATTATCATTATATTCTATTTACTAATTTCCAATATTGCAACTGTTCTTGTGTTGAGATAGTTTATGGTCAGTATATTTACTTCTTACTTACAATATTTTGTTCAGGCATTGCTTTCTTTTAAATAAGTTGCAAGCAATTTTTTTGATGTATCTTTATAGGTGGATAAGAGAGAAAATGTGCCTGTATTTAGTATTTTAAACTGCATATCTTAATAAAAGAGATCATTATTTTATAAATCAATATTTTGATTATGATCTTTTAGCTTTTCAAGCTTTTTAATAGCACAAGCGGGGAGCGGTGGAGGACTAGGATCTTGGGCTGCTAATAAAAGCAGTTCATCACAGGCTTTTTCTGTTTTTTGAACGAGTTGGTTTAGAAAATCGCGTTTGCTTAAACCAGCTTCTATAGGGGGAAGAATGCGAACGCGAATTGTTCCAGGATAGCGGCGAAAATTGCCTCGTGGCCAATATAAACCGGCATTGTGGGCAATGGGAACAACTTGAAGTTCGAGTTCATTGTAGAGAGCAACAATTCCTGATTTGTAATCTGGTTCCTGTCCTGGCTGTCGGCGTGTTCCTTCGGGAAAGATCAAAATTTGGCGCCCTTGTTTTGCTTTTTCTTTGGCTTTTTGTATGATGGTTTTTAAGGCTTTAATAGGTGTTGTTCGGTTAATTGGGATAATTTGTGTTTTTGCCATGTACCAGCCAAAAAGTGGAATCCATGTCAGTTCACGTTTTAAAATAAGAGCGGGGTCATCCAAGTGAGGGACAAGACCAAAAGTTTCCCATGCAGATTGATGTTTTGGAGCAATGATATAGGCTCCTTTGGGAAGATTTTCTAAACCTTCAATTTCATAGGTTGTGCCAGCAATGTATTTTTGCAAAAAAAGAGTGACACGCGCCCATGTTTTGGGAACAATCCAAGCTGTTTTGCGTGGCATTAAAAAATAGACAGGCGCGTAAAGAATCATTTGTACAAAAGTGGCTGTGTAAAAAGCGAAGGTAAACAAAAGAGAACGAAGGATGAGCACTATACTTTCCCATTTTATATTTATAAGAAGATTGGATATATAACGTAATTTATACGAGAAAACATCTTTCTTTCTATTTTTTCAAAAGTCTATTTTCGGAAACCTATTTTCCGATATTTAACAAAATAAGGAAAAAAGGTTGATGAAACGACAAGAAAACCAAAACAAACTTTTTATTCCACGGATTTTATCTATTGCTGGGACTGATCCTTCTGGTGGCGCTGGAATGCATGCGGATTTAAAGGTTTTTTCAGCCATGAAAACCTATGGTATGAGTGTGGTTACAGCTGTCGTTGCACAAAATACGCAAGGTGTTCGTACTTTTCAAGCATTGGATGCTTCTTTTGTTGCTGATCAAATTGATTCAGTTTTTGAGGATATTCATGTTGATGCTGTTAAAATTGGTATGGTGGCAAATGCTCAGATTGCACAGGTTATTGCAGAGCGTCTTGCTTATCATAAAGCGCGCTTTATTGTTTTTGATCCCGTTATGGTAGCAAAAAGTGGTGATGTTCTTTTACAGCCTGATACGATTGAAATAATGCGTGATGTTCTTGTTCCTATGGCAACTTTGATCACACCAAATTTACCGGAGGCAGCTTTGTTGTTGGGATGTGAGGTGCAATGGTCGTTAAACGCTATGTACCAGTATGCTCCACAGCTGTTGGCTCTTGGTTGTAATGCCGTCCTGTTGAAGGGTGGACATTTGAACGCTCTTGCTAAAGAAAATATGGAAAATCACAATTGTTCTAGCCCAGATCTTTATTGTGATGGTGAGGATCTTGTCATGCTTGAAGCTGTGCGACTCATGACTACTCATGATCACGGTACGGGTTGTACTATTTCCGCTGCAATTGCAGCTTTATTGCCAACACAGCCTTTGCTTTGTGCGGTTAAACAAGCAAAGGACTATTTGCATGGGGCGTTATCTGCTGCGACTGCTTTGCAAGTAGGGAAAGGACGAGGTCCCCTTCATCATTTCTATGAATTATGGAAGAATGTATGAAACAATCTTCTGCTCTGTTTTGTGTTTTGTCGTTATACTTTCCGTGGTTTTATAAAAACTTATCAAAACAAGTGCCGTTTGATACGCGGTTTTGTGCTAGGTGGGAAAAGGTAAAATATTGACAACTTATTGGTTTTATAGATATTTTTACCATTAAAGGAGAATTACATTAAAATGGACTTTGATATCTAAAATTGCAAAAAATTGCAAAAAAAAGCAAGAACCGGAATTTGGGAGTGAAAATGAGAGAAAGCTTTGAAAGTTTTTAAAAGTCTTTGAACTTCCTTTGAGAGTTTTTTACAAGCCTGTGAAAAAAATGAATTGCTGCAAAAACTTGTATCAATGTAGTTTGACAGTAGGTTTTATACTAAGTAGGAAAAGGTTGGATTAGGTAGGAATAGGTGGTAATTTGTTGTTTTTATGGTTATTTTTTACCATTAAATGCGCGTTTTGTCAAAATAGATTTTGACACCTAAAATTGCGAAAATTACCGAAAATCAGAAAAAAGTGCGTTTTCATGGTAAAAATGAGAGAAGGCTTTGAAAGGTCTTTGAAGACCCTGTGAAAACACCTTAAAAACCCTTTAAAAGAAAATAAATTGGTACAAAACCTGGTGTCAAAATATACAAAACCTGCTGGCAAGCTACAATTCGTAAGAGTAAGTCTACCAATACAGAAATCAAATGGAGCGGGCGATGGGATTCGAACCCACGACCCCAACCTTGGCAAGGTTGTGCTCTACCCCTGAGCTACACCCGCTCACCGATTCGAAACATTTTTTGCTTCAGATGCTGCTTGTATGGCGTAGGCTTTAGCGAATTGCAACAAAAAAATAACATGTCAGTTTGATTTATTTTGTAAATGTTTCACAAATAAAAATAAAGATTGATTTTGGCAGGACTTTTCAATAAGTTAACTCCTCTTTCATTGGAGCAAAAAAGGGGCGGAGTAGAATGTTGAAAAGAGTCAATATCTTATGGACTGTGATTGCAACTGTTTTTGTCATGAATAGTTTTGCAAAAGCAGATGATCACGTTAAACACATTAAAGTTGCAGTTACACAAATTATGGCACATCCTGCTGCGGATACTGTTCGCAAAGGAATTCTGGATGTGCTGGAAGAAAATGGTTATAAGCAGGGTGAAAATTTGGAACTGACTTTTTTGTCAGCACAGGGCAATATTTCTACAGCAACACAAATTGCACGTAAATTTGCTGGTGATAAACCCGATGTTATCGTAGCAATTACTACGCCTTCAGCACAAACAATGCTTGCGGCAACAAAAACAATCCCTATTGTTTTTGCTGCAATTTCTGATCCTATTGGAACCAAAATAGTCTCTTCACTTACCAAGCCTGGTGGTAATGTCACGGGATCTTCTGATCGTATAGATGTGGCAGGAAGCATTAGACTTTTGCAAGAAGTAAAGCCAGATTTAAGAAAAATTGGTTTTCTTTATAATGCTTCAGAAGCCAATTCTGTTGCAACACTGAAGACGTTAAAGGATATAGCAGATAAAGCTGGAATTGAAATCATTCCTTCATCGGCACCTAAACCTTCTGATGTTCAGGCGGCAACACGCGCTTTAATTGGTAAGGTGGATATTATTTTTATTCCTGCGGATAATACGGTGCTTTCTGTTTTAGAAGGGGCAGTACAAGTCACACAGGAAGCAAATATGCCTGTATTTACGGTTGATGCTAATTCTATTGGACGTGGTCCTTTTATGACACAGGGCGTGAATTTCTATGATGTAGGGGTTGAAGCTGGAAAATTGGTTGTGCGTATTCTAAAGGGGGAAAAGCCTGGCGATATTGATGTTGTGCAAGCAGTTAATAATGATATTAGAATTGATATGAAAGCAGCACAAAAGGTTGGTATTATTATTCCACAAACAGTGATAGAACGTGCAACAAAGGTTATTCAATAATCTTGCATTGATGTAATGTTAACGCGGTAAAAGTACATTAATTTAATAGGGTTAGTCTTTGGATGAGTATGTTTGCGTTTTCTGGTGCGGTGGAATTAGGACTTATTTATGCGTTCGTTGCTATAGGGGTTTATCTTTCCTTTCGCGTCTTGGATTTTCCGGATTTAACGGTTGATGGTTCGTTTCTTCTTGGATCGTGTGTTTGTGGTGTATTGATTCTTTTAGGTTTAAATGCGTGGGTTGCTATGGTATGCGCTTTTTTTGCGGGTATGGTGGCAGGTTTTTTAACAGCTTTGCTCAATTTGCGTTTTGGCATTTTGAACCTTTTGGCTTCTATTTTGACAATGTCAGCACTCTATACAGTTAATCTTCGTATTATGGGGATTATGGGAGGCTCTAATATTAATTTGGCGCTTTCTGATACGGCTTTAACACCTTTTTATAACCTGTTTGGTCTGTCTGATATTTTCGTGCGGCCTCTTTTCGTTGGTACTGTCTTGCTGGTGGTGGCATTTTTAATCTGGCGCTTTTTGGAAAGTGAAATAGGTCTTGCTATGCGTGCAATGGGAGCTAATCCACGGATGGCTACCGCGCAAGGTGTTCATACCTCAGCATTGATTTATTTTGGTATGGGGCTTTCCAATGCTTGTGTTGCGCTTGGCGGATCCCTTTATATTCAAACTGCCATTGCTACCGATATTACTGGTGGAGCTGGTACAATTGTTTTTGGTTTAGCGGCGGTTATTATTGGGGAAACCCTCTTTCGTACGCGCAATATTTTTTGGATCATTGTCAGTTGTATTGTTGGATCTGTTCTTTATCGTGTGGCTGTGCAATTTGCTTTTGAGGCAAACGGCATTGGTATTGATACATCGACGGATCTGCAGTTAATTACTGCGCTGCTCGTTGTTTCAGCCCTTATTATACCACGCTATTGGGGGAGACGTAAATATGATTGAGTTTTCTCACGTCAGTGTTACTTTTAAACCGCAAACCCCATTAGAAAAACAGGCTTTAATTGATATTAATCTTAGGATTGATCAGGGTAGTTTTGTTACAGTTATTGGGTCAAATGGCGCTGGTAAATCAACTTTGCTTAGTGTTTTAGCTGGCGCAATTTTGCCCACCACAGGAAAAGTGGTTATCAATGGGCAAAATGTTTCTAGGCAATCAGTCAGTGAGAGAGCTGGAAAGATCGCTTGTGTTTTTCAAGATTCATTAATGGGAAGCTGCGGTTCTTTAACAATTGAAGAAAATTTGGCTCTTGCTGCTCTTCGAGGAAATCGCCGTGGTTTGCGCTCAGCCTTAAATCATGAAAAACGGCAATTTTTTCGAAATGAAATTGCTCAATTAGGCATTGGTCTTGAGGCATATATTCACAATCCTATGGATAGTTTGTCAGGAGGACAACGCCAAGCAGTTTGTCTTGTGATGGCGACTTTAGCTCATGCAGATGTTTTATTGCTTGATGAACATACCTCAGCATTAGATCCTGGAATGGCTGATTTTGTGATGCAACTGACCGAAAAAATCGTTGAAGAGAAAAAATTAACAACTATTATGGTGACGCATTCTATGCGTCAGGCTCTTGATCATGGAGATCGTACATTAATGCTGCATGGCGGAAAAGTGATTTTGGATGTTTGTCAAGAAGAGCGTAAGGGCTTGAATGTGAATGATTTAATTGGCATGTTTCAAAAAGTACGTGGGGAAGCTCTTGATGATGATGCACTGTTAATGGATTGATATTTTGGCTCAGAAAAAAGCGCATGAAGTTGGTCAGTTTCTAACGCGTCTTTCACGTGCTTTTCCTATTGTTCTCATTTATGGACCAGATCGCGGGCTTGTTTGTGAATCTGCAAAGCGTTTTGCCAAGCTTACACAGGTTGCAGTAGATGATCCATTTTCAACGATTCGTTTGGATGCTGCTGAGATTGATAAAGATCCTGCTCGTTTGGGAAATGAAGCGCGTACTTTATCGCTGTTTGGCGGTGACCGTTTAATATGGATCTCTAATGGTGCTAATCAAAAAGGTTTTCTTACAGCTTTGAAGCTTCTCATTGAGGAGCCACCAGAAAAAAGTTTTATTCTTATTGAAGCAGGCGATTTAAAAAAAGGAACGGGCTTACGCAATGTTATTGAAACGGCATCAGGAGCAATGGCTTTGCCTTGTTTTGCCGATGATGCTCGTTCTCTTGATGCTCTGATGGATGAGGTTTTAGGTTATTTTCAAAAATCCCTTTCTTTAGATGCGCGAAAATGGTTACACGAAAGTTTGGGAGGGGATCGTCTTGTTTCTCGGAGTGAATTAGAAAAGCTTTGTCTTTATGCTTCAGAAAGATATATCACGCTTGAGGATGTGAAAGCTGTTGTAAGTAATGTGAGTGCTGTTTCTCTAGATGAAGTGGTTGATGCGCTTTTATTGGGAGATATCAGAAATTTTGAGGCGCATTTTAGCCAACATGCAACACAACATGGGACAGTTTTTTTTATTTTAAGTACAGCACAAAGGCATTTTCAGCAATTACAGCTGTTGCGTTATCAAGTGGAGGTGGAAAGAAAATCTCCTTCTGTTGTGGTTGCTCAGGCTCGGCCTCCGATTTTTTTTCAGCGGAAAAAAATCGTGGAGCAAGCTTTAAGATATTGGAAGTTAGAACATATTGCTTATGCTATGGAAAGAATTCAAACTGCTGTTTTAGAGAGTCGTAAAAACCCACTTTTGAGTGAAGCTATCATTCGTCAAGCTTTGCTAGGGCTTACAATTGTTGCACGGCGCCAAATGGCTGCTTAAAATACTCAGTTGTTATGAAAGATTACAATTTTTTCTCATAAGGTTTATTTGTTTTTGAATGATAGGAGCCTTTCATAGGGTGATTTGATGTGATTTGCATGTGTTAGAGGGATATTTAAAACGGGAAGGCAGCCTCACTGAAAGAAAATATCAAAATGTAAAGCTGAAAACCTCTTCCTATCTCTCATTCTTTTTTCAGCTTTGCGATTTTTTCAAGCATCTACGGGCATGTCTTTTTAATAATGGAGCTTACACATTGCGTCAGGCTTTTGTTTCTCACACACTTTCATGGAGGCATGTTTTTTTATAAAGCACAGAGCGCCGGAAAACAAAACGCCATTGTGGTGCACATTTATAGCAGTTGTTTTTATGAAACCTCTTTTAATACTCCTAAGTTCATTTCATAGCGCTGTTTGTGAATGGTATAAAAGCCAGCACCATCTTTACGCTTATGAAGATGCAAATCCACAGCGCCTTATTTTTGTCCTCTTCCAATGTTGCGATAGCTCTTGACACTTGAGAGCATTCATAAGAGGCGTTGTTACTCCTTTTTTTATGGTTGTTATTTATATGTCATCATTGCTTTTGATTTGCAACTGAGTGATTATTAATGAATAATAGGTTTGAGGTGAAAAAATCTTATTATCTTCAGGGGACCTTATTGCGGTTGTAAGATAAAAAATATTATTACAAATCAAATGTTTGTGTTTATTATTCATATAATCTTTTTGATGAAAATAAGAGATCTATGGAAAGGGCGTTTTTGTAGGTTTGCTGACAGGTGAATGTTGGTTTTATTTATGCGTTTGTCTGGTAATAAGAATGTTATGTTATTTTTTGCAAAACTTTCTTTGTTGATAGAGTGAATTTTTCTCCATATTGGCTTGATTTATAGCATGAGGAGAAGAAAAATGCTCTTAAAATAGTGATTTTTTACATGATTTATTGAGTAGAATTTTCAATATTTGAAAAATTTTATTGATTGTTGTGGTCCGATGTGGGCTGAAACATGAGCTTTATGCGAAGAAGTTATATCTACTCGCAGTTTTGGGAAATTTGTGGACAAATTGTAGCTTTGCGACCGTTTTCATAGAGTCTTTAAAGGTAGAAAGATGTTTCCTATTCGCTTTGTCATAAAAAGATGCTGTTTTATGGAGAGAGGTTGTTATTTTTGCTCAAGAGTTTAAAAGAAACTATTTGTGTCATGGTGTCTGTTTGTCAGTAAGAAGTGACAAATTTTAGAGCTTGATGTTACATTTTTTCTTACTATTTTGGGGAGCATTTTCCAGATAAAAAAGTAAATTGTTAGTTGATTGAGCAGGGGATTATTAGGTAGATCGCGTGATCTTATTATTTGTTCTTTTGTCGGATTGTGGTTTTTTAATATTTGGTAGATAACTCTTGAACAAACAGGCAGATAAATTGTGGCTTTGTGACCGTTTTCACAGAGTCTTTAAAGGTGAAAGATGCTCCATATTCGGTTTGAAAAAATAGCTCTCATTGGTATTGGTCTTATTGGTTCTTCTTTAGCAAGGGTGATTAAACAGAAGAATCTTGCTACTCAGATTTCTATTGCAACGCGTCGTCAAGAAACATTAAAAAGAGCGCGTGAATTGGAACTTGGGGATTTTTATACAACCGATAATGCAGAAGCGGTTGAAGGTGCAGACCTTGTTCTTGTTTCTGTTCCTGTTGGAGCAAGTGCTGAGGTGGCAAAAACTATTGGTGATCATTTAAAACCTGGGGCAATTGTGAGTGATGTTGGCTCTACAAAAGCTTTGGTTATTGCAGAAATGGCACCTTTATTGCCCAAAACGGTCCATTTTATTCCTGGTCATCCGATTGCTGGAACAGAATATTCAGGACCAGATGCTGGTTTTGCTGATTTGTTTATGAATCGCTGGTGTATTTTAACACCTTTTGCTGAAAGTGATGCTACGGCTGTAGCGCGGTTGACAGCGTTTTGGGAAGCTTGTGGTGCGCGTGTCGAAAAAATGGAGCCTAAACATCATGATCTTGTGTTGGCTATTGTTTCGCATTTGCCACATTTGATTGCTTATAATACTGTTGGAACAGCAAGTGATCTAGAAAAGGTGACCAATTCAGAAGTGATTGCTTATTCTGCTTCAGGTTTTCGTGATTTTACCCGTTTGGCATCTTCTGATCCTGTTATGTGGCGTGATATTTGTTTGCATAATAAGGATGCTATTTTAGAAATGTTGAGTCGTTTTAGTGAAGGGCTTACTTCTTTAGAACAGGCAATTCGTTTGGGAGATGGTGAGACACTGTTTAACTTTTTTACACGCACACGTGCTGTGCGTCGTAGTATTATTGATGCGGGGCAGGAAATTGATGCCCCCGATTTTGGGCGCCACAGTGTTTCTAAAGAAGGTGGATAAAAAAGAGGTTTTTGTTGAATTTTCCTTAATTTTTTCGAGGAATTTATATTCCTTTAAGTGATAAATTGTTATACGGAAATATCTCTTTTGGCAGCTTGTTTTATCTTACGACACTGCTTATGAATGATATCAGATGAGGTCTATTGGCATGAATCTCTTGACATATGCAAGGTATAAATTGGCATCGTCATTTTATTTGCCAACTCCCAATGTGGAGATAGCTTTTGCATGAAAATGGGTAATGAGAAGTATTTGTATTTCTTTACTTAAAGTTTTTTATCCATATGCTGGCCCTTTTTGTGATGCGTAAGGGAAGAGTTGTTAATTGATTTGTTATGAACAAGGTTGAAATGAGAGAATCTTGTAATTTTCGGTTTGTTCATTGAGCATGAGAAACAATACATTATTTTTATAAATTAGTATATTAATAGAGAAAAGATAAGCGATTGTTTGGGTATAGAGACTGAGGCTCAAAAGATTTTATGGTTGTAAGATGGTTATCTAGAGCATAGGGATACCCAAAGTAATTATAGAATTTAAAGTTCTTCTTTTAAGTGTTTGGAGAGCTTAATATAATGCAATGCTTTGTGGTTATTTCTAGATTATATTCGTGAGATATATTTTATGCGCAAGTTGTTTTGTCGCTGTTATGAGCGTGTTGTGACATCGCAAAAAGATGATTGAGAGTGGTGTATCTAAGTTTGCCATATCATAGTTTTTTTGGTGTGGGTTTATATCACTGTATCACATTTTTTATTTGTAATATCAATGTGTTATTTCTATTAATTTTCAGCATTTTTTGCTTTTGATGCGTAAAATGTTTTGAGTTGTTGTTTTCCTTTTTGTCATATAAGCTAGGCTTGAACGTATTAATTATTGCCCTTTATATTAAGGGGTGTTTATTTTTAGATTTTGATGATTTTTATGAAGCTTGTAGAGACTAGGAAAGAGTATTACCAGAAAGTATTGAGATTTGTTAAGGAATATCTTTTGGTATAGCTATCGTATTCTTGTTGATGCAGTAAGTCATTATTGGCGTGATAATGGAAGTGCTTTTGCTAGTCATGTCGCGCTGTCGGGGCTTTTAGCATTTTTCCCTTTTTTTATTTTTGGAACATCTCTTGCTAGTTTTTTTGGTGCTTTTACATATACGCCGCAAAAAATTAAAGCGCTTGTGCAATTGTTGCCAGATGTCATTGCAGAGCCTTTATCGCAAGAAATTATCAGTGTTTCAACCATTCAGCGCGGGGATGTGTTAACACTTTCTGTTATTGGGGCGGCTTATTTTGCTTCGAATGGAATAGAGGCATTGCGTGCAGCTTTGAATAAAGCTTATCGGGTTGTCGATCGACGCAGTTTATTGTTTTGTCGCTTTCAAAGTTTGTTTTTTGTCATCCTTGGAGCTTTGGGTCTTGTGGTGATCAGTTTCCTGTTGATTTTGGCACCTCTACTGATCAAAGTTATGCAAAATCATTCTTTTTTCATTACCGAACATATCGGTATCATTCGTGTATGGCGTTATATAATCGCGGCAGTTGTTTTATTTGTAAGTCTTTTGATTGTTCATAAATGGCTTCCAGCAGAGCAGCGGAAGTTTGTAGATATTTTACCAGGAATCGTTGTGACAATGTCGGTGTGGTTTATGGCTTCTATTGCTTTTGCACAGTATTTAACAATGTTTGATTACATTTCTATCTATGCAGGATTAGCCTCTATTATGGTTGCTATTATTTTCCTTTATATATTAAGTGCAATTTTTATTTTAGGAGGTGAAATAAATGCAGCAATTATATTTTATCGCAAGCATTTACAACCTTCAAATGAATGAAAGAACCTTTTTTGTGTGAAAGAAAGTCAAGAGATCCATAAACGAATCAAACCTACTATCAGTTTGTTGATTGATGCGGATGCTTGTCCTGTAAAAGATGAAGTTTACCGTGTGATGAATCGTTATCAGCTCAAAACATTTGTGGTGGCAAATCGCTTTTTGGCTCTTCCAGATGAAGAGCTTGTTGAAAGAGTGATTGTACCTGGTGAATTCAATGGCGCAGATGATTGGATTGTTGAACATGTGCATGAGGCAAGTATCGTTATTACCAGTGATATCCCTTTAGCAGCACGAGTTGTGAGAGCTGGGGGTGTTTGTCTTTCGCCAACGGGGCGTATTTTTGATGTCAATTCTATTGGACAAGCTTTGGCAATACGCAATTTGATGGAAGATTTGCGTGGACAGGGCAATATGACAGGTGGTCCTCGTCCTTTTGGTCGCAAAGATCGTTCTACTTTTTTGTCAGCACTGGATTTAGCGATACAACGTTTAAAAAGGCGTGGTCATTAGGTTATTGTGCTTCTCTTATGACAGCTTTTATAAGCGCTTTGGCGTCGTCATTGGCCCATGGAGCAGCACCATTATATGAGGCGATGAGATGACCATTTTTATCAATCAGAAGTGTGATAGGTAATCCTAGAGCAAGCCCTTGTTTTCGCAGGTTGTTGAAAATATTCATTGTTTCATCACGATAATAGATTAAATTGTCAGCATTCACATTCTGTAAAAATTGTTGAATTTTGGGGGGAGAAGCTGTTTTATCGGTATTAATAGCGATTACATCGAAATTTTCTCCACCAAATTCACGTTTTAATGCTGCGAGTTCAGGCATTTCTGTGCGACAAGGAGCGCACCAAATAGCCCATAGATTAAGCAATATTGATTTTCCGGTAAATTCTGCGAGTGTGTGATCTTTTCCCTGAAGATCTTTGAAAGAGAGTTCCTTCATATCTAAGGGTGTAGCAGCAAATCGCATATTCGTAAAAAAACCTTTTGCGGTTTTTTGGAGCGCCATTATTTTTTCTTCTTGTGCCTTTTTGCTCTCCTCTTCTGAAATAAAGTTGGCAACAAAAGACGCTCTCTTGTTATAAGAGCCTTTTGTGACGTATAAACTGATACCAGCTAAGATTATGGCAATAAAAAAGGATGCAATGAAGAGCCTCTTTTTATTGTTCTTTTTTCGGTTGCTAACAGTTTGAGGAATCATGATTTTTATCCTTTTTAGGGGTGTTTTTAGAGTATGACAGATGAAAAGCTAAAGAACCAAATGTGGGGTGGCCGGTTTATAGCAGGACCTGCTGCCATTATGGAAGAAATTAACGCCTCGATAGATTTTGATCAAAAACTTTATCAGCAAGATATTGAAGGTTCACTTGCGCATGCTGCCATGTTAGCGCAAACAAAGATTATTTCGCAATCAGATTATGAAAAAATTGTTCATGGTTTAGAATGTATTCGTCAAGAAATTGAGGATGGTACATTTGTGTTTTCACGAAAGCTGGAAGATATTCATATGAATATTGAAGCACGGCTCTGTGAATTGATTGGTTCTATTGCGGGGCGTTTACATACGGCGCGTTCACGCAATGATCAAGTGGCTGTCGATTTTCGTTTGTGGGTGCGTGAGGCAACAGAAAAAATAGCGCAAGCTTTAAAGGGATTAATAGAGCAATTGCTTGTTCGAGCAGAACAACATGTTGATAGCTTTATGCCTGGATTTACACATTTACAATCGGCACAGCCTGTTACCTTTGGTCATTATATGATGGCTTATGTTGAAATGTTTGGTCGAGATTTATCACGGATGCGTGATGCCATCAAACGCATGAATGAATCGCCTTTAGGCGCTGTAGCTTTAGCTGGTACAAGCTTTCCTATTGATCGTTTTATGACAGCAAAAGCACTAGGCTTTCGAGAACCAACACGCAATTCGATTGATAGTGTTTCAGACCGCGATTTTGCCTTAGAATTTTTAAGCGCTGGTGCCCTTTGTGCAATGCATCTTTCGCGTTTAGCCGAAGAAATTATTTTATGGTCAAGTGAACAATTTCATTTTATTCGTTTATCGGATGCTTTTTCCACCGGATCATCCATTATGCCACAGAAAAGAAATCCTGATGCAGCGGAACTTGTGCGCGCCAAAAGTGGACGACTAAATGGTGCACTCATAGGTTTGTTAACGGTCATGAAAGGATTACCCCTTGCCTATTCAAAAGATATGCAAGAAGATAAAGAATATGTGTTTGATGGAGCCTTAAATCTCGAATTATCACTGGCAGCAATGACAGGGATTATAGGGGATTTGCACGTTAATAAAGAAGCAATGAGGCAAGCAGCAGATTTGGGTTATGCAACGGCAACAGATTTTGCTGATTGGTTGGTGCGTGAATTAGGGCACCCTTTTCGTGAAGCACACCATATTACGGGGCGTGCTGTAGCGTTAGCAGAAAAAAAACAGTGCAGCCTTAATGCCTTATCATTGAGTGAACTTCAAACCATATGTGCAGAGATTAATGAAACAGTTTTTGATGTTTTAACGGTTGAAAAATCAGTTGAAAGCCGTAAAAGTTTTGGGGGGACGGCGCCTTCAGAAGTGCTTTATCAAATTCACTATTGGAAAAAATATCTTGTTACAGCTTAAAGGATGGAATTTATAATCCAACAAAATACAATAAAAAGAAAGATCGATAGGAGAGCAAAGGGCAGATGAAAATTATTTTAAGGAATTTAACAATTGTCCTTTTGGGAGGTATTGTTGTTGTTGGATGTGGACGTAAGGGATCATTGGAGATGCCACCTCTCAATGTGGAGAAGTCTAGGCAAGGCGCATCTGTTACTAAAGATGAAGAAGATAAGCCTTTTATTCTTGATCGTTTGATAAAGTAGGAGGGAAATGTGCAGTTTTTCTCTTATCATCAAGCTATGTTATATGCTGAAGGTCTTCCGATTTCGACTCTTGCGCGGGATGTGGGGACACCGTTCTATTGTTATTCCGCTAATGCATTGGTTACACGCTTTCAGGACTATAAAAAGGCATTTCAAGATATGCCTAGTTTGATTGCGTATGCAGTCAAAGCCAATTCTAATCAAGCTATTTTACGGCTTTTAGCAGCAAATGGATCGGGAGCTGATGTGGTTTCAGAAGGCGAATTACGGCGCGCGCTTGCCGTTGGTATTCCTGCCCACAACATTGTTTATTCTGGTGTTGGGAAAACAGTCAGAGAGATAGATTTTGCTCTTGCCCAAGATATTTATTGTTTTAATGTTGAATCAGAGCCAGAACTAGAACAATTGTCACGGCGTGCTGTGGCGCTTGCAAAGACAGCACGGGTTTCACTGCGCATTAATCCAGATGTTGATGCAAAGACTCATAAGAAAATTACTACAGGAAAGTCTGAGAATAAATTCGGTATTCCATTGTTGTTTGCAAGAGATGCCTATAAAAAAGCTGCCTCTCTCCCTGGATTGCAGGTTTGCGGTGTCGATATGCATATTGGGAGTCAGATCTGTGATTTAAAACCTTTTGAGGAGTCATTTCTTATCATTACAGATTTTGTGCGCCAATTATGGAGTGATGGTTATACGATAACACATATCGATATTGGCGGTGGGCTTGGTATACCATACGGAAATGAACAGCATGCTATACCCTCTCCTTTTGAGTATGCAGCATTGGTGAAAAAGCATATTGCACCTTTAGGGATCAAGATTATCGTGGAACCAGGACGTAGCATTGTTGGTGAAGCGGGTGTGTTGGTGGCATCTGTTGTTTATTTGAAAAAAGGTGAAGGGCGAAATTTCGTTATTGTTGATGCGGCAATGAATGATTTTATGCGTCCAACACTTTATGATGCTTGGCAAAATGTGCTCCCTGTAAAACAAACACCAAAAGATGCATCACTCATTCGTGCGGATATTGTTGGTTCGGTTTGTGAAACCGGAGATTATTTAGCATTAAATCGTCATGTACCAATTTTAGCACCAGATGATCTTTTGGTGATTACCGGAGCAGGCGCTTATGGTGCGGTAATGGCGAGCACCTATAATAGCCGGCTTTTAATACCGGAAGTTCTTGTCCAAGATACACGTTATGCGGTTATTCGTCCACGTCTTGATTATGCGCAATTGATAGGATGTGATCATATTCCAGATTGGATTGAGCGTTGCTAAGTACTTTTGGTCTTATTTTGACTCAATTTTGATGAAACAGTTCATTCTTTGAAAGGTATTTTCTGTGGGATTTACTGTGAGTTCTATAAAATATTTTCTTTCAATACGGTGAGAGAAGGTACATTTATCTATCTTTAAAATATCATGTCTTTTCTCTCTGATTGCAGTTTTCTTTTGCATCACCTAAGTGTAAAAGTGTAAAGTTTTACGAATATTTAGGGCAGGATTTGCTTGGTAAGCTTATAAGGTGAATCACATAAGTGGTTGGAAAGTAAAACTGACCTGAGAGAAAACAATCTGGTTACAGGTTGGTGGGGATTAAAGAATCTTCGTTTTTTTTAGGCGAGGAGGAGATCAAGATCTCAATTCACCGTTGTACAAGGGGAAAAATATTTGTCTATGGAAAATGAAAACATCAAAAGTTTTGTAATCATAAAGCTTTTGTGTGTGCGCGTTTTTATGTGGTTTATCCTCTTATTTGAGCGGATATGGGTACAGTTGTTGCCGTTTTTCCTCGTTCTTAGTCTTTTTTGTTCGCTTAGTTGGTTGGGTATTTTTAGCATTCTCAGTTATTGGCCCCATGTGCTCTTACTTGGGCTTATGTTTTGCTTGGCTGTGGGAAGTTTATTTTTTCTTCGACGTTTTCGTTTTCCTACAATGAGGGAAGTAAATCGGCATCTTGAACAAGTCAATGGGCTTAAAAATCAACCCATAAGCGTTCAAACAGATCATTTATGTGCTGAAAATGATGACGGTTTTCATGCAATTATTTGGCGTGAACATCAACGTCGCATGGCGAGACAATTATCCAATTTAAAAACAGGATTTATTTCTCTTAATATTGTGGCTTATGATCCTATGGCTCTGAGAACTGTTTGTCTCCTGCTTTGTGTGTGTGCTTTTAGTTTTTCTTTTGGCTCTTTGGGGGGACGTTTGGCAGATGCATTTGATTTGCGTCCTGTCATTGATGAAACATCTATGCGGATTGATGCTTGGGTCACACCACCTGCTTATACTGGTGTGGCACCTCTTTATTTAACAAAAGATGAGAAAACACAGGTGACAATTCCTCAAGGGAGTGACCTCGTTATCCGTGTTGTTAATGGGGCTGGCATTACAGTAAAAGCAATTTCTGAAAAAGATGGGCAAGAAGTTTTGTTTGCCAAGAAAAATGAAAAGGTGGCTTTGGATAAGCCAATCATTCATTTTGAAACACATTTAGAACATTCAATAGATTTATTGGTTTCATCACGGCATAAGCAACAGAAGTGGCATTTGCAGGTGATTAAAGATCAGCTCCCAACAATTCGTTGGTTGGAAAAGCCAGGGCGAATTTTGACTGGTTCGTTAGAATTACAATATGAACTGGATGATGATTATGGAGTGACAAAGGCTTTTGTTGAAGTAGAGCCTTTTTTAAAGCAACACAAAAGTACTGTTGCTCTTTATAGGGCGCCTGAAATAAAACTACTTTTGCCACGTGGTGGAAAGGGTAAAATGCGGATGGTACAAGATGTATCAGCACATCCATGGGCTGGTGCGGAAGTTAAAATTACTTTGCTGGCAGAAGATGGGGCGGGACAACAAGGGCGGAGCAAAACTTTTGTGATGACACTCCCACAACGTGTGTTTTCGAATCCTGTTGCACGTGCGGTGATTGAACTGCGTCGTTTACTTGCTCTTGATGCTTCTATGCGGGAACGTGTCCTCGATATGCTTTCTGCGTTGTTTGTGCGTCCAAAAGATGGGCTGCAAAATTTCACACATTTTCTTGTTCTACAGAGTGCATGGACAAGGCTTTCTATGGCAGAGACAGAAGATGATTTGCGCGGTATCATTGATTATTTATGGCAAATTGCCTTGGGTATTGAAGGTAATCAGCTCGAATCTGTGCAGAAAAATTTAAAACAAGCACAGGCTGCTTTGCGTGATGCACTTCGTTATGGTGCTCCAGTAGCAGAAATTGAACGGCTTATGGCAGATTTACGCCAAGCTATGGATACCTATATTCACGCTTTGGCTGAACGTGCACAAGACAAGAATCATTCTAACAATGATAATCTTCGTCGTCCAAATCTTTCAGAGGATTCACTAGAAAAAAAGCTCAATCTCATTGAAGAAATGGCAAAAACCGGTTCCTCTTTAGCAGCTGAACAGTTGTTGGCTGAAGTAGAACAGACTCTTGATCATTTGCAAGTTCAAAAAGGGGATCAAGGTGGTGAGAAGCAGCAGAACCAATCTGCTAAGATGAAAGAAAAAATGGATCAGCTTGGAGATTTAATGCGGCGTCAGCAAGAAATTCTCAATGAAACACACCAATTAGAAAAAAAACGACAAAGTGGGGAAAACATACCAGAACAGCAAAAGAAATCTTTAAAAAAACGTCAGGCTGAGTTGCAGTCTGAATTGTCTATGTTAGAAAAAGAACTCTCTGCGCAAGGGTTTGAAGCGCATGATGCATTCAAAAAGGCAGAAGAAAAAATGAATTCTGCTGGAGATGCTCTTGAGCAGGGAAACAATCAAATATCTATGCAAAATCAGTCAGATGCTTTAGAAGATTTGCGGCAAGGTGCACAAAATATTGTGAAAAAAATGCGTGAAATGCTTAAAGAGGCTAGAGATAAGCAAAATGCTGCTTCTGGCGCTAAAGATCCATTAGGACGTCCACTTTCTTCAAAAACAGATCAAGAAGGAAAAGAAGGTACGAAAATACCACAAGAAAGTGATCAAATGCGAGCACGACAGATTTTAGAAGAAATTCGCAAACGTTTGGGTAAGGAGCATATCCTAGAAGTAGAAAAAAACTATCTTGAAAGATTGCTTCATTTTAATTAATTACTTTGTTCTCTTTTAATCGATGCAAAAAGGGCGTATTAAAAGTTGAGGCACAAGGTTTAAAGATGAGGGGCATGATGAAATCGCTTATCCACTGTAATCAATAAAATGTTCTATAGGTTGTTTTGTTATTTGGGTTTGAAATATGCAACATTCAAAGCTTTTGACATTGTCGATAAAAGGCAGAAATCCATATAAATGGGGATAGGAAGGCCTGTAATGTTTAAAGTTTTTTTCTACACGGTATGTTGAGTTGGATATAGTCACACTGAGAGATTTTTATGCTTCGGCACTGGGGTTGCGCGTGCAGGCAACATTGTGTGACCAATTAAATTTCTGGTGGCCTGATATTACTGATAAACGGGTGATGGGACTGGGATATGCACTTCCTTATCTTTCTGTGTTGCGTAGACGTGCACAACAATGTTTTGCTTTTATGCCAGCTTCTCAGGGTGCTGAACCTTGGCCTTGTGCTGAGAAAGTTGCTACAGCACTTGTTTTTGAAGAGGATTTGCCGCTGCCTGATGCTTCGGTTGATTGTGTTTTATTGGTACATGCACTGGAATATACAGAAAATTCTTTCGAAACACTCAATGAAATATGGCGTATCTTAGCGCCCAATGGGAGTTTGATTGTTATTGTTCCTAATCGTTCTGGTTTTTGGGCACGCAATACTTCCACACCGTTTGGTTACGGTGAGCCTTATAGTCGACAACAGATTGCTCGCCTGTTTGAAAGAACAAATTTTGTTTCTCAATCAGTGCAAGAAATTGTATATTATACACCTTCTTCTGGTTCTATCTCACGGCTCTTTTCGTTTTTTTATGAACCATTTGCCCGTCATCTTTTGTCTTATTTTGGTGGACTCTTGATGTGTCAGGCGCAGAAACGTGTTTATCAAGGTCTGCTTGTACAGCGTCGTCAATCGCGGCGCGTTTTTATTCCTGCATTATCACCCCAAGCCTATGAGAGTTCTTCCCATCTCATGCCCAATTCCATTTCACGAAAGCGCTCACGAAAGTTATCATGTAAAATTTCATTGAGTATATCCTTTTTAACTGCTGCAAGGTATAAATGAGCATGAGTATGATCATGCTCTTTTCCAGTTTTTTATATTGTGATTTTTTTGCATTGAGACAGTTTATGAGTGGACATAAAGTCTAGTCTCAAATGGCTTTTATTTAGATTCATCATAAAATGATTTGTTGTGAGAGCGCTTATGCTATTTGGGCTGCCATTTAAGTTAAAAATGGTAAATTACCTTTAAAATTAAAATGTTATCATTAAATCTCAAATATATTTTGTTGCAGAGAAAAATTGGGAGAATCAAAATCATGTTTGAAGCAGTTCATGTCAAAAAGGTGTTAAAGGTTTAAACGATAGCCATTTTGGTCTGTAATAAGAATTTGTGCGTTGGAGGGGTCTTTTTCGATTTTTTGGCGCAAACGATAGATATGGGTCTCTAGGGTATGGGTGACAATATTTTCATTATAGCCCCAAATTTTTTCTAAAAGTGTTTCACGGTTTACGATTTGGTCATTAGTATGATAGAGGTATTTAAGAATAGCTGCTTCTTTTTCTGTAAGACGAATTTCATTGTTGTGTTGATCAATGAGGAGTTTTTGTCCTGGTTTAAAAATATAAGGGCCAATGCGAAAAGTTGTATCGTCACTTTGCTGATATTGGCGCAATTGGGCGCGAATTCGTGCCAATAACACGGCAAAACGGAAAGGTTTTTTTACATAATCATTAGCGCCTGTCTCAAGATCTAACAGGGTATCGCAGTCCGTATCATGATTTGTAATCATGATAATGGGAGCGCGAAATCCTTGGATGCGTAATTTTTTGACTGCTTTACGGCCATCAAGATCAGATAGCTCAAGTCCCAAAATAGCAAGATCAATATTTCTCTCTTGGGTTATTGTTATTCCTGCTTCAGCTGTTTTTGCTTGAAAGACTACAAATTCCTTATGCATTTGCAATTGTTCTACCAAAATAGGGCGCAGATCATTATCTTCTTCAACAATTAAGAGGGTATAGCGATTCATTTTTGTTCCTTATAAGATATGTTGATGCACCAATTGATGGAGAGCAGTTTCATGAAAAATGAGATTGCATGCAAGGAAAATTGAAAAAGAAAGCCTCTAAAAAAAGAACTTTTATTGTCTCTCTGGTCGTTTTCTGACAAGTAGGTCATTGTGCGTGAGGTGTATTGTGCGTTGATCAAAATCATTTTTTTGTGCTCTGGGGTGGGTTAGTATTTCTGCTTTTAAGCATGAAGGAGGTAGGGCAACACTTTAGCACATATGCCTTGTTTGAGTGGATTTTGTGGCAAGTCTTATGGTTTTTTATTACGCTCTGTTTTGCCTTTTCACTGTCTTTGCAAGATGGTTGGTGTGATGCGAGTAGTGATGATGATTATAATCGTTTGATACATTTTCCTTATGGTAATAGTGCTGAAAAAATTTATCGTGAGAGGGTTTTATGAGATTGTCTTGGTTTTGGATTGGAATATTGGAGAATGAAAAAGGGCAGGAGGAAGTGCTATATTTATGCATTGAGCATAAGAAAATTATGCATCTACAGAAGGATGTATTGCACTTGCACGGTGATTATGGAACGTCTCTTGCCCCATAGGAATCAGTGGTCAGAGATTATTGTGTTAAGATGAGAGCATTTCTTTATTTAAGGTTGCCCATAAAACAAACTTCTTTCCATTCATCTTCTGTTACGGGTTGTACTGATAAGCGACTAGCTTTGACTAGCATCATATTTTTCAGTTTAGGGTTTGCTTTAATCTGTTTTAATGAAACAGGGGTTGGCATATCACAAACGGCACGGATATCGACACATTCCCAGCGTGGATCAGAAGTCGTAGAATCAGGGTGTGCTTCTGCACATACTTCTACGATACCTACAATTTCTAGCCCTTTATTGGAATGATAAAAAAAGCCTTTATCGCCATATTTCATGGCACGCATATTGTTACGAGCTTGATAATTGCGGACACCGTCCCATTGTTCACCATCCGCGCCTTTTTGCTTCTGCATGTCCCATGACCATTTATGAGGTTCAGATTTAAAAAGCCAATAAGCCATGCGTTCTCCTTTTTATGGATTGTGAATATTTTAGACATCATACGTATTTTATATGCACTTAAGTATAGCACTGCTAAGTACGATCATTTCATTTAAAATGAAGTAAAGAATGCAGATTATCAATTTATTTCTTCATTTTGGAGAGAGAATAAAATTGTTTTATCATCATGCGTTATCTTTTTATTCTGTTTCATTAAAATGCGTGAAACTATCTTGTCTTTTACTTAATTGTTAGAAGAAAAAAATATGCATGTGGATCAAAACATAAGCCTAAAGTAAGCCATTAAGCCCAAGTGCAGTTATTTTTTAATGTCAAAAATAATCTATGATTGGGTTGCTTTGAAAAGTTGTGTAGGAAAATTGTGTCTTAGAAGTTTCAAGATAAGAAAAGTTATAATAATGAGATGAAATATTCAATAACAGTCATTCATATTGTGCTTTGTGGAGAACATAAAAATTCATTTTGTTAGGCTTTTGTTCCACGGCGTCCCATCCCGATTAAGGGAGTAGATTTTTCATCCAATGGCCAGCGTGAGCGCGGGGCAAGATCAAGGGGGCTTGTTTCTCCTCTAGCAAGCTTTTGTGCACCAGCAAAAGCAATCATTGCAGCGTTATCGGTACATAAGGAAAGAGGGGGCGCTATAAATTCAAAACCATGTTGATGTGCAAGTTTTTGCAATGTTGATCGAATGGCTTGGTTGGCGGCAACACCACCTGCGACAACTAAAGCAGGAGGACGTTGTTCTTTACCATGAGAGAGAGGATATTGTTGGATAAAGTGTTGTAGAGCCAAATGAACGCGATCATGCACTGTATCGGTAACTGCTGCTTGAAAACTTGCGGCAATGTCTGCAACATCGCTTTCTGTAAGAGGCGCCATGGCTGTTGCTGCTTGCCGAACAGCGGTTTTAAGACCTGAAAAAGAGAAATCTAATCTTTTTTCACCTTTTAAAGGTCGTGGAAGAGGGATACGATTTTTGTCTCCTAATAAAGCAGCTTTTTCAAGTGCTGGACCACCAGGATAAGGAAGGCCTAAAAGTTTTGCTGTTTTATCAAAAGCTTCTCCCAAGGCATCGTCAATGGTGGTTCCTAAACGCTGGTAGTTGCCTACTCCGTGAACAAGGATTGTTTGTGTATGACCACCTGAGACCAACAGCAATAAATAAGGAAAATGGACATTATGCGTTAACACGGCTGTCAAGGCATGACCTTCTAAATGATTGACGGCAATAAAAGGCTTTCCCGTGGCAAGAGAGAGTGCTTTTGCGCTCATAACACCTACCAATAGTCCTCCTATGAGACCTGGACCACTGGTGGCTGCAATGGCATCAATATCTTTCAATTTTGTGTTTGCTTGTGTGAGTGCTTTTAGAATTAAACTATCGAGAATTTCAACATGGGCACGGGCGGCAATTTCAGGAACAACACCGCCATAGGGTGCATGATGATCAATTTGGCTCCAAACAATATTAGAAAGAATTCTACTGTTAGCTTCATTGTTGTATTCAACAACAGCAGCAGCAGTTTCATCGCAACTCGTTTCTATTCCTAACAGGCGCATTTTAAACAAAACCTTCTGTTAAAGACTCTTTTATTTTGTGGGTATCACGGACAGGAAAAGATGCAAAGAACTTCTCATGAAATTATTTCTCTCTAAAAATGCGTTTAAATGCATTCTCTTTAAATATAATGGCTTTGTTAACTCAAAATGAAGCTTTTTTTTCAGTATAAAATAATGATATGTTCCCCAAATATTGTTCATTAAACTTTATAAGATTAACTGTTTTCCATAAAAATACAGTGTTAAAAATTTCGGTGAAGTTATACTTTTTAGTAAAAATGGTTTGAAATAAACAATGCTCTTTGAGAAATTCTTCGTTTTTTAAAGCTTTTTTCATTTTGTTATTTTATCATGAGAGAAGAGTGTGCACAAAAAGTGATTAAGATGGTAGATTCTTCAAAACCAAAAGCTAAACCACATTATACTGGTACGCGCCGTAAAACGCCAGTGATTGAACATGAAACTGTGGCTCATAATTCAGAACAAATAACACAAAATCCAGCAGAATTGGATACTATGGAGAAACAAAGTGAAAAGCATGAGCAGAAGCACTGCATGCCTTATATGACTTGGCTTTATTTGCTTATTTCAGGAATTTTGGGTGGTCTCATCGTTTTGGGTGTTTTGATCGGTCTTCAGTGGACAGGCGTGCTTCCTTCTTCTGTTATGGAAAAAAATACTGAGGGAGAAAAAATTTTACAAATTGCTGAAAGTGCAAAAAATCAAGGTGAGGAAACACGCAAGCAATTAGGGCATGTTCTCCAAGAAATTGATACATTGAAAGCAGAATTTGCTGCTTTTTCATCACAACATATAGAAACAATTCAAAGTGATGGAGCATCACAAGAAAACAAAAAAGCTTTTACTGCTTTAGAGCAAAAAGTAAATAATCTTGAAAAATCTGTGCAAGCTTTTGTGGAAGGCTCAAAAGAAACAAAAGCGGCTTTTTCCGTTGGACAAAGCAATGCAAGTGCTCTTGCTACCTTAAAACAACGGTTAGAAACTATGCAAGAAGAGATTGCTGCTACCAAGAGTGAGAAAAACGAAATCAATACGGCACTCTTTACTGCCATCAGTTCCCTAAAAAATGCTGTAGAGCGTGGTGGATCTTATAGTGATGAATTAAAACTGTTACAACAATTATCGCCTTCGATTGATGGACTGGATTTGTTGCAAAAGACAGCGGCTGTAGGTCTTCCAAGTTCAGCTCAACTTTCAAGTGATTTTGCTCGTATTGCAGATAGCATTGTTGCTACACAAAAGAGTGTTGCATCAGATGCTGGTTTTTTTGAACGGATTTTAGCATGGATAAAGGGTCTTATTGTTTCGCGTCCGGTTGGAAATATTGAAGGTATGACAGTGGGAGCAATTGCGGCGCGGATGGAAGTTGCCATTCAAAGGGGTGATTACGAAAAGGCTTTAAGCGAATGGCAAACATTACCTCAAAATGCAAAAGATGTTTCGCTGGATTTTGTGCAGAAGCTTGAAACACATATTGCTGTTCATCAGTTGCTTCAGAAATTGTTGATATCTGTGCAACAAGGATCTTTTAAGGCAACTAAGATGTAAATAGGCTCCAGATGATACGTGTTTTTGTTTATAGTTTTGTTGTATGTGCGCTCGGTCTCGTGTTCGGGTGGGTTGCTAATCACAATGGTGTTGTGGTCCTCACATTTTTGCATTTTCGCTTCTCTGCTTCATTGCTTACAGTGCTAAGCATGCTTATTTTGTTTTTTGGAATTTTAGCACTTTTATGGTGGTTTCTTTCTGTCCTTTTTTCTGTCCCCCATGCTGTTTCCAATTACTTCTATAAACGCCATAAAAAGCGCGGTTATGAAGCTCTTTCACAAGGGATTTTGGCAGTTTTTTCAGGCGATGGGGTGTTAGCGCAACAAATGGAGGCTCGTGTTGACAAATATCTTGCCAGTAAAGATGAGCCGTTGGTAAAACTTTTACAAGCACAAACCTTGTCGCTGCAAAATAATTCTGCCGACGCCATTCCTCTCTATGAGGAAATGAGAAAAGAAACATCAACAAAATTGGCAGGGCTTTATGGTTTGTTTCGCGAAGCCATAAAGAATAAAGCTTATGAAGCAGCACAACAATATGCACAAGAGGCGCTGGCTTTATCACCAGCACTTTTATGGGCACATCAAACTGTGCTTGATCAGCTTAGCACAAGTGGACAATGGGACAAAGCTCTTGCTGTTTTTGAACGCGCGCAAAAAGCTTTACCGCGTGCAATCCGTTTGACTACTGAGCGTCAACATATACAGGCTTTGTTACTTTGTGGGCAGGCTCTTCATCTGTTTGAAACATATCCAGTACAAGCACGTACGGCTATTTTGAAAGCACATAAATTGGAACCTGATTTTGTTCCCATAACGGTTATTGCTGCTGATATTCTTTATAAGCTCAATGAAACGCGTAAAGCCGATAAGATGATTATAACGGCTTGGCAGAAAGAGCCGCATCCTGATTTGAGTGCGCTTTATCTTGAAAGAGAAGAAGGAGCCGTTGGACGATTAAAAAAGGCTAAGACACTTGCTTCTTATCATAAAGACACATTTGAAGCGGCTTTTCTTATTGCTAAAGCTGCTTTGGATGCTGGTGAGACGGTATTGGCAAGGCAACAGGCACAAAAAGCGCTCCAGTATCATCAGCGGGAAAGTGTGTATTTATTGTTAGCAGATATTGAAGAAGCACAGGGGAATAATCAAGCAGCAGTGCGTCAATGGCTTTCTTTAGCACTTCGTGCTGAACGTGATCCGGTGTGGATGTGTGATGGTACCATTTTTACCTCTTGGTCAGTGGTTTCTCCCATAACTGGGCGTTTGGGCTGTTTTGAATGGAAAGCACCTCCCCGTATGTCTCCCTTCACATTAGAGGCTGCCAATATTATGCCTAAAAAACAAGATAAAGGAGATATTGTGGGAGAAGGTCTTGGTGTTGAAGAAAAGACGCTTGAAAAATTATCTGCGCGAGAGGATTCTTTGTTGCATAATGTACAGGTAGAGAAACAAGATATAAAAGAGCAAGATGTCAAAACATTTAATCAAATCCATTTAAATGTTGATGATCCAGGGGTAAAAACAGAAGAAGAGGAGACATCTTTATCAAAAAAGAAATTTCGTTTATTTTAAAAAGTAGAATTATAGTGAATATTGTTCGCTAAAATTATTCTCTTGTGTTTAAAAAGTGAAATTTTACTTGGTTTGCAAAAGTGATTGGTTAAAAAATGTTTTTAAGTCAAAGGTGTGTTGGTAAGAAGCAAGGAAAGAGCAAACCAAGGATCGCAGTCGTTATTCATCGTCGGTCTACATATACGGGTCGTTTGGGAAAATTTTTGCAACAAAGTGGTTTTGTTCTTGATGTGTATCGTCCTATTTTAGGACAGAAACTCCCCGATACATTGCAGTATTATGCTGGTGTCGTCATTTTAGGGGGACCGATGAGTGTGAATGACAGGGATGCTTATATTGGTGAGGAAATTGATTGGATTTCTTTATCATTAAAAGAGAATAAGCCTTTTTTAGGTATTTGTCTTGGCGCACAAATGTTAGCGCGAAATCTGGGAGGCTGTGTTCGTACAAGATGTGATGGGATCGTTGAAGTGGGATGGTATCCACTGGAAGCAACCTTGCAAGGAAAAGCAGTGATGAATTGGCCGGAAATGGTTTATCATTTTCATGATGAAGGTATTTATGATTTACCTAAAGAGGTAGAGCTTTTGGCAACAGGTTATACATATCCTACACAAGCTTTCCGTTATGGAGAAAATGCATGGGGTCTACAATTTCATGCTGAATTCACACGTGCAATGATGCGGCGTTTGGTTGTGCGTTCGGCACACAAATTAATGGAAAAAGGGGCTCAACCTGCTGCTGTGCATTTGCAAGGTCGTTTAATCTATGATCAGGCTTTGAGCAAATGGTTTGAAAATGCATTGCACAAAATCTTTGTATATCCATCATACATACGTGAGAGTTAAGAAGTTTTTATCATTATAAAATAAGGAAAATTTTTATTTTGTCTATGTTTTCTCCATTGAAATCAATACGGAAAAGTTGTTCTTTAAGATATTTTTTTTGGGGGCTATGCTGTTTTGTGTTGATATTCACTTATAGCTTACTCTGGTTTTTTTTTCACGTAAAATAGAGGACTATGTAGCCTATCTCTTCGAAAGGGCTTCTGCCCATGATATGACGGTTGTGTGCGAGCATCTCAGCAAGAGTGGTTATCCGTTACGTATTGGTGTTACTTGTGATCAATTTCAGTTTGCTTGGCCTTTGCACGGGCTTTCCTTATCAACGGGGGATTTGACGGTTGGTGCACCAGTTTATGCACCCCATTGGGTTGAATTTAATGTTCATTCTCCTGCATTCATTGTTTTTGCTGGAAAGACTCCATTTGTGTCAAAGTGGCGCAATTTGGTCATTGAAACAGAACCTTATTGGAAAACGGGTAAGACATTTAAACTGATGGCTGAAGGGCTTGAAATTTCTACTATTTCTTCATCTCTTGAGGATCAGAAAGTTCAAGAAAAATTGGAATCACAGCCGGAAAACAAGAAAGTAATGCAGGAAAATGTTGGTGATCAAGCATCTTTAAAAGATTCGCCAGATGTGATTGTGCCTGTCTTAGATCAAGAAAATGTGTCTCCAAAAATAACGACAGAATTTTTACGACTTGATCTGAAAGACGAGAAAAATCATTTATCGGGGCATCTTACTTTTGATGATTTTGATCCTTCCGTGTTTTTTGCCTCTTACTTGGTGGATGTTCCCAAAATTGATGGCAATTTAAAATGGATATTCAATGATGTACCTCATGTGTTTGAAAATAGAGGAGACAATTGGAAACAGCGCTTGTATGGGAAAAGTGGACTTTTAAAGCGGGGCGAATTGGTTTTTCATACAGGTGGTATATTACGTGTCAGTGGGCCTTTTTCTTTTGATGATGAAGGATATTTAACAGCAAAATTTGATCTTGTCTTGGTGAAGCATATGGAACTCCTTACTACTATGCAGCGCTTATTTCCTGAGCAAGCTAACAATCTACAAGCTTTATTTTTTGTTTTGGGCGCTATGCCTAAAAGTGCAGATGGCTATCCGATTATTTCTTTGCGTGTTAGTCATGGATGGGTAAAATTAGGTTTTTTAAAACTTGGGCGTCTTACACCGCTTTGAGTCTGAAAGCTGTTTTTTAAATCGTACTTTCAACTCTGCTTCAGAGATAAAAGAGTGCTTCTTTGTTTGGGGAGCTATGTCTGAAAATGCGGATAGCACTCCTCTTATTCTCTTGCGGGTTTGTCATGGATGGCAAAATGAGGTTTTTCAAACTTTGCCATCTTACGCTACTTTAAGTCTGAAAGCCCGTGTTTTGAAGTTGTGCAATCAATCCTGCTGCAAAAGTAAAACGAGAAATGTTGAGATCATTTTCAATAAGTGCACTAATACGGTTTGTTACATTGTGAATGTGATCTTCTGCTCTTTTATTCCAAGTGGCAAAAGGGTCGTCTTTTACTCCATAATTGTTCAGAATTTTCATAACAATTTTCCGTAAGCTTTCGGCAATATTTTCTTTGGCTTGGCTTAAGGCCATACTATCATAATAATCAAGTACAGGAATTGTTTGACTTGCCTCATTAATGCGGTTGATACGAATGATTTGTGCAAGTGAAAAATAGATCTCTGCAGTTTTAATAAGATCACTGTTGCTTTGTTTGGCAATTAAAGAAATGTCACAAATGATAGGAGCAGCTTCCAAGAGAGCCAATTGTTTTGATAAAGCTTTTGGTGCTCCTTCTTCACTATAATGGAGCGTTTTTTCTTTCATTTTTTTGTTGATATCTTTATCATTCGAATGCGTAAGTTGTTTTTCAATAACAGCACGCGCTTGCTTTATTGTTTGTACAAGTTCTTCTAATGGAGTCGAGAGATCCATATTGTACAATCCCCAGTTTGTTGTCTCAAAGAGCATTGAAGTAATCGCTGCGTAGAATTTATTTTGAACAACACCGGGTATTTTATTATCAAGCTTGTCAATTTGATTAGACAGTTGTGGTATTTCAAAACCATCGCACAGTGTGATGAAAACGCGAATAATATTTTCAACCTTTTGTTCTGTTGCATCTTGTAGTCTACTTACAAAAGTAGGTCCTCCACGATTCACAATATCATTGGCAAGCAGCGTTGCAATGATATTACGACGCAACTGATGATTAATGATTTCTTTTGCAAAGTTTTCCTGAATTTGAGTTGGGAAATAGTGCAACAAGATTGTATCAAAATAACGATCATCAATAATGGGGCTATGGGCGATCTCTTCTTTTAGGGTTAATTTAGCGTATGCCAAAAGAACAGCAAGTTCTGGACGGATAAGTCCTTGACCTTGTGTTATTCTTTGCCGCAAAATTTGTTCATCAGGGAGGATTTCCACTCTACGATCTAGAAGCTTTTTTTCTTCTAAATCATGCATAAAGCGGATTTGATGAGGTAAATCTACAATACTTTGGTTTTCAGCTAAAGAAAGAGCAAGAGGTTGCAAATAATTGTTGCGCAAGACTAATTGCTCGATTTGTGGAGTCATTTTTTTCAAGAGCTCATTGCGGGCTTCGCGGGTAAGGGTTTTTGCACGAAGGGCTGATGCCAGAACAATCTTGATATTGACCTCGACATCTGAACAATTAACACCTGCGGAGTTATCAATGGCATCCGTATTGCATCGCCCGCCATTTAAGACATATTCAATTCGACCACGTTGTGTAACGCCAAGATTAGCTCCCTCACCAATCACTTTTGCACGAACTTGTTCACCGGTAATGCGTAGTCCATCATTAGCACGATCTCCTACTTGTGCATCGGTTTCTGTCGTTGCGCGGATATAAGTGCCAATGCCACCAAACCATAAAAGATCAACGGGTGCTTTAAGAAGCGCAGAAATGATTTCAAAAGGCGTTCCTGTTTGTTTTTCAAAACCAATAGCTTGTGCTGCTTCAGGTGAAAGCGTAATGGTTTTCATGGTACGTGAGAAAATGCCACCGCCCTTTGATAATTTTGTTTGGTTGTAATCTTGCCAACTGGAACGAGGAAGTTGAAAGAGCCGCATACGTTCTGCATAGCTTTCAGCTATGTTTGGATCTGGGTCGATAAAGATATCGCGGTGATCAAAGGCGGCAATAAGCCTTGTTTGTTTAGAAAGCAGCATGCCATTGCCAAAAACATCGCCAGACATGTCACCAACCCCAATACAGGTGAAAGGTGTTGTTTGAATATCGTGGTTAAAGGATTCTCGAAAATGTCTTTTTACTGCCTCCCATGCCCCTTTGGCGGTAATTCCAATTTCTTTGTGGTCGTAGCCTGCTGAACCTCCTGAGGCAAAAGCATCATCAAGCCAGAAGTGGTTTTCTTGGCTGAGTGCGTTTGCTGTATCAGAAAAGGTTGCTGTACCTTTGTCTGCTGCGACAACAAAATAAGGGTCATGTCCATCATGGCAAATGATGTCGTGAGGAGGAGCTATTTTATCGTTTACCAGATTGTCGGTGATGGAAAGCAAAGCCGTGATAAAGTCAATATAAGCTTGTCGTGCAGCTTCGATGATGAGAGCACGATCATTTGTTTGGGGAAGGCGGTGAGGATAAAAGCCACCTTTGGCACCAACGGGAACAATAACGGCATTTTTTACCTGTTGAGCTTTGACTAAGCTAAGGATTTCAGTGCGGTAATCGAGTGCACGGTCTGACCAACGAATTCCACCTCGAGCAATAGGACCAAAGCGTAAATGAACCCCTTCAACTTCTGGTCCATAAACAAAAATTTCGCGATAAGGGCGCGGTTCAGGCAATCCTTCAATTTGGCGTGGATCTAACTTGGTGGCTAAAATACGTCGTGGATTTCCATTTTTAAGAGGCGTAAAGGCATTGGTTCGTAAACTCGCATCGATAAGATTACGATAACGGCGTAAGATAAGATCATCATCTAGACCCGATACGTTCTGTAATTTTTCTTCAATACGCTTTTGAATAGCCTGTTGGTTCTCTTTGCGTTCTTTTTCTGTATGGCTTTGATGAAATTTCAAATGAAAGAGTGCATAAAGATCTTGGGTAATGTCAGGATAGGCGTTTAAAGTTTGAGCAACACGGTCTTGTGAATAAGGAATGCCAGCTTGTTGGAGATAGCGTCCATAATGGCGTAAAATAACAATTTCGCGCCAAGAAAGATCAGCTGTTTGGGTTAGGGTATTAAAGGCATCATTATCAGCATCTTGAGCCCAAATGGCTTCAAATGTTTCGGCGTGCTTTTGACCGTTTTTGTCGAAATCAATACACAGTTGAAAGGCGCTTTCTAGTTGCATATCATGAAGATATACAGAGTGTCCATTGCCATCTGGTAATTCAAGTGTTTGTTCAGCAATAACCCGAAACCCCATATTTTCAAGAAGGGGTACGCGCTTGGAAAGGGCTAACGCTTTATGGCAGTGAAAGAGCCGGAGAGAAATGTTTCGTTTTCCCTTATTGCCTGCATGATAAAAAGTAACAAAAAGTGGTTTTTTTTCATGAAGACTTAGAATATGTCCGGCATCTTCAATAGCATCTTCAGCTGAAAAGAGGTCACGATAGCTATTGGGAAATTGGCAGGCTAAACGTGTTTGTTGCTCTGTCGTTTTGCGGGTAAGGGCTATCGTTTGAACAGATTCTTCCCAACTGTGTGCGATAGAACGTACATGTTGTTCAAGGGCTGTGCGTTCGATAAGAGGAGCATTTTCACGGACCTGGCGGTGGATGACATAATAGACACGTGTCAGTGTGCTTTCCAAAAATAGAGGATAGGATTCAAAAAAATCACCTTTGTAAAGTTCAACAAAATGTTCGCCAATTTTTTCACGAACATTGCTGCTATATTGGTCACGCGGTACATAGACAAGTATAGAGACAAAGCGTCCAAAGGGATCGCTATGGGCAAGCACCCGCAAACGTGGGCGTTCGTCTAGTTGCATGATAAGTTTGGCATTTTCCGTTAGTGTATCAATATCGGAGCGAAACATTTCATCTCTTGGATAGGTTTCTAAAACACTGATAAGTGCTTTTCCTGAATAGTCGGCACGGTTATGTCCAAGACGTTGAATAATCGTTTTGGCTTTTTCTTTTAAGAAAGGGATTTGCAAAATAGAGCGTGTATAAGCGGAGGAGGTAAACAATCCCACAATGCGCAATTCTCCACACAGTTTATTGTTTTCATCAAAGATTTTAAGACCAATATAATCAAGCCAAACAAAACGGTGAATTTTTGAGCGACTATTGGCTTTTGTGACAATAAATAGGTTATCACTTTCCATAAAGGAGAGGATTTCTTGAGGAGGCTCTTCCACACGTGCATCGCCAATAATACGAATAGAAGCATCGGTGAGAATGCCCAATTCAATGCCTCTGGCTGTAAAGGATTTTGTGGGTTCTTGGTCTTTGATAAAGTTATAAGTGCGCATGCCAAGAAAGATGAAATTATCGTCCATTAACCAATTGAGAAATTCAATGGCTTTTTCACCTTCTTGTGTGTAGTATGATGGGAGACTTGTTTGATAGGCATGGATATGCTTCCTTACTTCTTCAAGCATAGGTTGCCAGTCTTGCACGGCTGCATTGACCTGTTCAAGAACTAAGGCCAGTTCATCTTTAAGCTTTTGTACTTGTTGATCATTTAAAGACTCAATATGGATTTGCATCAAGCTGATGCGTTGCCCAGAGGCACAATCAAGAACGGGGTGTGCAATCAAATAAATGTGATTTTTATGTTGATTAAAGACATTTAAAATAGAATCAAGAAGGAAGGGCTTATTATCGTTGACGAGGGTGATAACCGTTATAGGTTTGCTGTTACGAGTCAAATTTCGTTCAAAGCAGATAATTGTTTTTCCTGTCTTGTGAAGATTAAAAGCCGCAATAGCTGTAGCTGTGGCTTTTTGGAGTTCTTCGTTTTGGTAACAAATAATATCTTCTTTATCGGTATGAGCAAAAAGGATTTGTTCTATTTTATTTTGATTACTTTTTGTCTCTGATGTTTGTTGTTTTAACACAATGAATTTCCCTTTTTTTGCTCTTGATGTTCTTTATCTTCTTTTTAAGAACAGATCTGTATAATATTCTTTTTAGTGTAGCATCTTCTTGTTTTAGGGAATAGTTATTTATTGGAGAGGATAAACTTGTTTTGTCACTTTAATTAATAATCTGTTATTTAAAAAATATCTTGCGTTGATAAAATGGCTTTTTTAGTATTTTTGTATGTTATTGCATCTTAATAGTTTGCTCTTAAAAAATATACAAAGTGAATGAAAGTAAAGAGAGAATGACGTGTTTGCCTGAGAGACTTTTAAGTGGTTATCAATCCTTTATAAACAATCATTTTTCACATAAAACAGCGCGTTATCAGCAATTGGCAACTGAAGGACAGAAACCTGAAGTTTTGGTCATTGCTTGTTGTGATTCGCGGGCAATACCAGAAACGATTTTTGATGCTAAACCAGGTGAAATTTTCACATTGCGCAATGTTGCAAATTTGGTTCCTCCCTTTTCTCCTGATAATCAGTATCATGCAACATCAGCAGCGATTGAATATGCCGTGCAATTGCTTGAGGTCAAGCATATCGTCGTTTTTGGTCATGCCCATTGTGGGGGAGTGTGCACTGCTCTTAAAGGAAAGTGCAAATCTTTATCGTCAAATGATTTTATTGGGCAATGGATAAGCCTTTTAGCACCAGCAGCACAAGCAGTTCTTGATAATAAATCACTGACCGCATCAGAACAGCAGATCGCATTAGAACAATTGTCTATACATTATTCATTGAAAAATTTAGAAACCTTTCCTTGGATAAAGGTACGCAAAGATCAAGGACTTTTAACACTACATGGGGTTTGGTTTGATATTTCAAGTGGTGAATTGTGGAGTGTAGAACAGGAAACAGGTCGTTTTGTGCGTGTTGAGGTTTAGAAAGATTAAGTATAACCTTTGCTGTCTTTTAAAAGTATTGTATGATAAATCTTGACAAAGCTAAGGTTTTATTGTTTGAAAGAATAAGCTTTCAGTGACAGGATTAACTTGGAGCCACCGACTGAGACCCCATTGTGAGGGTATAAAGAGATCTCAGAGGTCAACATCCGACGGCGCGATGCGTTCTCGGATGCCGCTTTGGTTGGTTTGTTATGCAGCAATGAGGTAGAGAATGTTTGAATCCTTACAAGAACGGCTTGGCTCCATACTGTCTCATTTGACAGGGCGGGGGGCTTTGTCGGATCAGGATGTTGCAGCGGCGTTGCGCGAAATTCGGCGTGCTTTATTGGAAGCCGATGTGGCGCTTGATGTTGCGCGTTCTTTTACCGATAGGGTTCGTGAAAAAGCTGTTGGGGCTGCAATTGTTAAATCAATTAAACCTGGACAGATGGTTGTTAAAATTGTCCATGACGAATTGGTGAATGTGCTTGGAAGTGAAGGCGTTCTCAGTGATCTCAATGCACCGGCACCTGTTGTGATGATGATGATTGGTTTGCAAGGTTCTGGAAAAACAACCACAACAGCAAAGCTTGCTAAGCGTTTAACGGACAAAAATAATAAAAAAGTTCTTATGGCGTCATTAGATACACGCCGTCCTGCAGCACAGGAACAACTTCGCCAATTAGGAGAACAAGCAAACTTGGCAAGTTTGCCTATTATTGCGGGGCAGTCTCCCGTCGATATTGCAATACGTGCGCTACAAGCAGCCAAATTGGGTGGTTATGATGTGTTGATTCTTGATACAGCAGGTCGTAATCATATTGATGAAGCTTTGATGCTTGAATTGGCTGAAATTAAAGCTTGTTCTCTTCCTCATGAAATTATGTTGGTGGCGGATAGTTTGACCGGTCAAGATGCTGTTCATCTGGCGCGCTCTTTTGATGAGCGGGTGGGAATTACAGGAATTATCTTAACGCGTATGGATAGTGATGGGCGCGGTGGTGCGGCTCTTTCTATGCGTGCTGTGACAGGAAAGCCGATTAAAGCAATTGGAATCGGTGAAAAAATAGATGCTTTGGAAGAGTTTCATCCGCGTCGTATTGCCGATCGTATTTTGGGAATGGGCGATATTGTTTCTTTGGTTGAAAAAGCTGCTGAAACAATGGATCATGAGAAGGCCGCCGCTTTTGCAAAAAAAATGCAAGCTGGAAAATTTGATCTCAATGATTTGGCAGAACAATTGCAGAAAATGAAAAAACTTGGGGGAATGGGCGGCATTATGGGAATGTTGCCAGGTTTGGGTAAGGTCAAAGATCAGATCGCTGCTGCAGGACTTGATGATCGTTTGTTTAATCGTCAATTGGCTATTATTTCGTCAATGACTCCCTTAGAGCGCGCCAATCCGGAACTGTTAAAACATAGCCGTAAACAACGCATTGCTAAGGGTTCTGGTACAAGTGCTGCTGATATTAATAAGCTTTTAAAAATGCATCGTCAAATGGCCGATATGGTCAAAGCCATAGGGGGTAAAGGCAAAGGTGGTTTGATGGGAAAGATGTTGAGTGGGCTTGGTTCTAAGATGGGGCTTGGTGGTATGGGAGCTGTGAGTGGTGATTCTGCAACTCTCCCTGATTTATCAGGATTTGATGCAAAGCAACTCTCAACACTTCAAAAACAGATTGAAAGTGGTAATGGAGGGAAGGTCTTGCCTGGTCTTCCAGGGCATGGGCTTACATTTCCTGGTCTTTCTAGTGGCGTTGCCGAGAGGGGAAAATTTCCTCAGCATCCCAAGAAAAAGTAAGATGCAAAGAGGAAAGGGAATATGATGCAGGAAAAAATATTGGATGAATTAGCGCATTTACGAGCATCCATTGATAATTTTGATGCAGCTTTGATTCATATTTTGGCAGAGCGGTTTCGTTGTACGAATGCTGTGGGGCATTTAAAAGCCCGTTATGATTTGCCTGCAGTCGACCCTCTGCGTGAACAATGTCAAGCAGAACGATTGCGGCAATTGGCTATAGAGAGTCATCTTGATCCCGATTTTGCTGAAAGATTTTTAAAGTTTGTCATTAAAGAAGTTGTGCATCACCATGAGGTGATCGCCAAAGAGCAAAAACAATGCAAATAAATTTAAACGAAAGCCAGAGCTGACAATAGGAGATAAAATATGGCATTAAAAATTCGTTTGTCCCGTGGAGGTTCAAAAAAACGTCCTTACTATCATATCGTTATTGCGGATGTACGTAGTCCGCGAGATGGACGTTTTATTGAACGTGTTGGTGCATGGGACCCAATGTTGCCGAAAGATGGACTGCGTGTGAAACTGGATGAAGAACGTATCCAATATTGGCTTGGTCAAGGTGCGCAGCCAACGGATCGCGTGTTACGGTTTTTGGATGCAGCTGGCTTGAAAAAACGTCCAACCCGCAATAATCCACAAAAAGGCGAACCGGGTAAAAAAGCACAAGAACGCATAGCTGCTGCAAAGCAAGCTGCTGAAGAAAATGCGTCGGCTGAAGCTGAATCCGCTTCAGAAGCATAAGAAGTGTGGCTGTTTAAAAACAAGCAATTTTGCTTTTAAAAGATTTTATAGAGAAGTGAGTATTATCCGTTTTTGAATGACAAAAACGGATTTTCTTTAAAGAGATATTTATGTTTTAGTGACTATACTTTAAAAAAGTTATGGTGCGGTTTTAACTTTATAGCTTCCATAATGTGATGTTTTTTTACTTCTGCGCCTATTTTTTAAGGATTTATTTTTATTTATTATATATTCACTTGTTTGTTTTAAAGAGATGTCTCTTAAGGCACAAAAATCCGTTTTACGACGATGTTCCCTGAATGGTATAACGAAAGCTATTTTCCCAGCTTCCAATGTTGCAATAGCCTTTGCATTTGAGAGCGTTCAGTAGAAATATTTTCCTCCTTGCTTTAAGAATTTCTATTCACATGCTAATTTCGCTTTTAACGTGTAAGGGAATAGTTTTGATTGATTCAACATAGGAGAAATTTGAAATGAGAGAATTTTATGGTATTAGGATCTCTCATTCCAAATGAACAATGAATTATTATTATAAATAAATATATTACCTGTATTATAGGGAGACAGCAATTGTTATCGTTTTTTTGCCAAAAGCCGCTCTCCTTTTAAGTAATGAAGATAGATTTTTTAAAAATCAATGGCACGGCCTTTAATTTCCCAATCTCCATAGCGTGAAGGGTCTTTGCCACCACGTCCACCATTTTCTAAAGGTTTTTCTTCATTTTTTTCCTGTTTGCGTCTTTCGTGCGCTTCGTTTAGGGCGCGTTGTGCTGCGGGAGAGAGGGATTGTTGTTTGTTGATGGTCGTATTTTGTGTCTTTATTTTGTCATCTTTTTTATCCATTTTACACCTATTCCATTGAAGAAGCAGAAAGAAAACACCATCATATAATATTGATTGTATTTTATCATGGAGTTTTTTGAGTCATGAATATAATGCGTACAGCAATGCTTTTGGCTTTTATGACCGCTCTTTTTATGGGAGTTGGTTATCTTGTTGGAGGGGGCAGTGGCATGATCATTGCACTTTTGATAGCAAGTGGCTTAAACTTTTTTTCTTATTGGAATTCGGATAAAATCGTTTTACGCATGTATGGGGCGCGTGAAGTTGATCAGCATTCGTCTCCCGTTTATTATAAGATTGTAAGCGATTTAGCTAGGCGTGCTTCTCTTCCTCAACCAAAAGTTTATATTATTGATAATGCGCAGCCAAATGCTTTTGCTACGGGACGTAATCCTCAAAATGCGGCTGTCGCAGCAAGTACTGGATTGTTAAACACGTTGAGTGCAGAAGAGATTGCCGGTGTGATGGCTCATGAGCTTGCACATATTCAACATCGTGATACCTTAACGATGACCTTGACGGCAACAATTGCGGGAGCAATTTCAATGCTTGGGAATTTCGCTTTTTTTATGGGGGGACAGCGTAATTCTTCGGAGGGTTCTCATGGTGCTGGGGCAATCGGGGGGCTTATTGCTATGTTTGTGGCACCTTTTGCTGCAATGCTGGTGCAAATGGCTATTAGTCGCACGCGTGAATATGCTGCTGATAGGCGAGGAGCTGAAATATGTGGTAATCCTTTATGGTTGGCTTCGGCATTGCGTAAAATTGCAGGCGGTGGGCAGACAGTGTACAATGAAGAAGCAGAACATAATCCAGCAACAGCACATATGTTTATTATCAACCCTTTGAGGGGGAAAGGGGCTGATAGCCTTTTTTCTACTCATCCAGCCACAGAAAATCGTATTGCTGCTCTTTATCGGCAGGCAGAAGAGATGAAGGGAGAAAAAGTACAAGATATGCGATGGCATGAAGAAGGTGATTGGCATGCAGAAGGGAGAGGCTTTCAAGATTTTGATTCTGATACACGGACCAATAACTTTAGTAATCAGGAAAAGAGAAATTTTCGGCGTATTATAAAACGCCCTTCTTGGCTTCATTATGAAGATTCAAAAAAGTCTTGATCATAGAGCTCTTGAAGGAATAAAGGTGTTGTTTTGAAGCACGAAAATGCGGGGTGTGTGTCCGAAAAAAATGTTCCAGGACTAGCTGTCCGGCGGGTGTGTGTTCGTCTTTTAGGCGCGGTGCTTGATAAAAAGACCTCTCTTTCGGGTTTGATAGATAATGAACATGGACATCCACAATATTTAGGACTTTCACAGCGAGATCGTTCATTGTGCCGCGCTATTTTGGCAGCAGCGTTGCGTCATCGCGGGCAGATTGTGGCTGCTTTATCGCGCTTTTTAGCACGTCCTTTGCCCTCACAAGCACTTGCACTGCAGCATCTTTTGCATATCAGTGTGGCACAAATTCTCTATCTTGATATTCCCGATCATGCTGTTATTGATTTAGCGGTGCGTGTGGCTAAACTTGATCCTCGTATGCGGCGGTTTTCAGGGATGGTCAATGCTCTTTTACGCAATGTTGCACGTGATGCGGTATTTTTACGCCAACAACCTCCTCGTATTGAGGGGAGTCCAGCATGGTTTTCCCAGCTTTTAGTCTCGACTTATGGAAAAGAAAAAGCTGAAAAGATTTTGGCAATTCAAAGTACTCCGCCTCCTCTCGATTTGACAGTGAAGTCTGATAGTGAGGGATGGGCTAAGAGGCTTGGGGGTGTTGTTTTGCCTAATGGTTCTGTTCGGTTGAGCAGTTTGGATGGTTCTGTTGTTGATTTAGCAGGTTACAGGGAAGGGGCTTGGTGGGTCCAGGATTTTGCTGCGGCGTTGCCTGCTTGCTTGCTTGGCAATATTCAGGGAAAGAAAGTTGCTGATCTTTGTGCAAGTCCTGGGGGAAAAACAGCACAATTGGTTTTGCAAGGCGCCGATGTGACAGCTATTGAACTTTCTGCTAATCGGATAAAGCGTTTAAAGGAAAATATGGAGCGCCTTCATTTTTCCGTTTCTACTTGGCAGGGGGATGTGAGAGATTTTCACTCCGAACAGCTTTTTGATGCTGTGCTTCTTGATGCGCCTTGTTCTTCTACGGGAACAATACGTCGTCATCCGGATATTTTATGGACAAAATCAATGGGCGATGTCGCCAAATTGACAGAGCTCCAATATGATTTGCTTGTCGCAGCAATTGCTTTGATAAAAAAGGGAGGGTGCGTTGTTTTCTCCAATTGTTCTTTGGCAAAACAAGAAGGTGAGGATCTCATCGAAAAAATTGTATCGACACGTAGTGACGTTGTTTTAGAGCCTATCCTTGCAGAGGAAATGGGTGTTATGGCGCATTTGCTCTCGTGTAAGGGCATTTTGCGGACAACACCGGCAGATTTTTGTCATAAAAACTTTGGGTCTGATCACAACATCTTTTTAGGAATGGATGGTTTTTTTGCCGCACGCTTACGAAAAGTGGCTTAATTAACGCTTCATTTACTAAAATGGCTGAAATTGTACGCGATTCAGTGCAAATGGAGATGAGATTGTGGCAATTGCGTTAAAAGGTCCTCAGGTAAAGGCGTCGGACTTTGTCTATGAAGCACACCAGTTTATACGGCGTTTATGGGTTGGACCACTATTTCGTTGGCGCTTTTCGGGATTTCGTCCTCATCAAATTTTAGCCTATCCCATTGATTTGCATTTAGCTGATCCGGTGATGGCACACGAATTTTACCATGGTCGTTTTGCTTTTGCGGGTCATGTGGTTCATTCTGGTGCGGTTTCTCCTTTTTCGTTAGTTCCCCCGACACCAGAATGGGAGGAGGCTCTTCATGATTTTCATTGGTTGCGACATATGGCAGCAGCTGGGAGCGATTTGGCAGCAGCACATGCGCGCGCACTTTTAGAAGATTGGCTCGATCAGTGGAGTAAAAAAGTAAAGGGGCTTGCTTGGAGTGCACCGGTTGTGGCACGGCGTTTAATTTCGTGGATTTGTCACGCGAAAATGCTCTTACAAGGGGCAAGTGAGCGGTTTGAAAAGCGGTTTTTGCGTACTCTTGGTTTCCAATTTCGCTATTTGCGCGTCATCATTTCCAGTATGGAAAAAAATGATAAACGTTTACAAGCCGCAGTTGCTTTGACATTTGCTTCTCTGGCTTTACCAGTTTCTGCGGCCATGAAAAAAAAGGCGCAAACCTTCCTTATTGAGGAGCTTTCATGCCAAATTTTGATTGATGGTGGACATATTTCGCGTAGCCCTGTCATTTTGCTTCATTTGTTATCAGATTTATTGTCGTTACGTCAGCTTTTTATGCATAGTAATGAAACCGCACCACGTATTTTGATTGATTCTGTTGAGCGTATGTTGCCGGCTTTGCGGTTTTTTATCCATGAAGATCAAACATTGGCGCATTTTAATGGGGTGGGCCCTCTGGTATCGCAACGATTATCAGCACTTTTAGAACTGGATGAGACAGCAGGGCATCCTTTTAGTTATGCGCGCTATTCAGGATTTCAGCGTTTACAAGCCAATCAAACGACAGTGCTTGCTGATACAGGAAAGTTTCCACCTCGTTCTGCTGCTCAGCACGCTGGTTCGGGGTGTTTGTCTTTTGAAATGTCTTCACAGGGAAGCCGCTTTATTATTAATACTGGCGTTAATCCTTATGGGCGTGAAGAATATCGACATTTAGGCCGTGTTACCGCTGCACACTCAACAGCAACAGTTAATGATTGTTGCGTGGGTGTTTTTCATAAAAAAAGAACGGGAGCTTCATTTTTGCTTGAGGGACCAACGGATGTGAAAGTGCGCCGTATAGAGGATTCCGAAAAGACTGGTTTTGTTGCTAGCCATGATGGTTATGTGCGACCTTTTCATCTTGTTCATGAGCGTGGTCTGATTTTAGCGACAAATGGCGATATGATCGAAGGTTTTGATCGCTTTTTTACACCAAATGAGAACCTTGCAAAGAAAGATAAGAAAGTTCAAAGTGAACAAAACAATGTTGCTGTTCGGTTTCATCTTCACCCAAAAGTGGAAGTCAACTATGATGGTAAGCGTGTGCGTTTAGCCTTGGAGGGTGGGCAAGAATGGTATTTTATATCGCCTGATGTAGATATTTGCCTTGAAGATTCAATTGATTTTGCTGAAGTAACAGGTCCGCAACGGACACAACAGATTGTTTTGTATTTTCGCCCCGCAGTTCAAGAAAAAGTTCGATGGCGTTTTCTTCGCTGTTCATCAGAACAATGATACCTTTTTATAATTACGGATAAAATGGAGCGTTATTCTTTCTGTGTTAAAATAGAGAGATTCTATCCTTTTGGTGTATTTTAATAAAGGCCTGTGCTATTAAAGTATAAGCTTATTTTGCTTGAATTTTAACTATTTCATTTTTAGGATTCCTGTTATGGGTGTTGTTCCAAAAAATTTTCCCATATCTGATCTTCATCAGGTACGTCGTGTTCTGCTTTCTGTGTCTGATAAAACCGGCGTAGTTGCCTTTGCACAAGCGCTTCACGCTTATGGTGTTGAATTGATTTCAACAGGAGGAACAGCCAAAGCCTTAATGGCTGCTGGTTTACCGGTTAAAGACGTTGCTGAGGTCACAGGATTTCCAGAAATCATGGATGGGCGCGTCAAAACACTTCATCCTTTGATTCATGGTGCTCTCTTAGGAGTCAGAGATGATCCTAGTCATAAAAGTGCTATGGAGCAGCATGGCATTCATGGAATTGATCTTTTGGTGGTGAATCTTTATCCTTTTGAAGAGACTGTTCAATCAGGTGCTGATAGACAAACCATTCTTGAAAATATTGATATTGGTGGACCAGCAATGATCCGTGCTGCAGCAAAAAATCATGCTTATACGGCTGTTATCACAGCGGTGCGTGATTATGATGTAGTCCTTGCTGAATTGAAAAAGCATAATGGGTGTTTAAGTTTAGCTCTGCGACAGCAGCTAGCGATGCGTGCTTATGCGCACACGGCTGCTTATGATGCAGCCGTAGCAGCGTGGTTTGCAAAGGATTTAAAAATTGAAACACCATCTTGGCAGAGTTTTTCTGGATATCTTGAAACGGTTATGCGTTATGGGGAAAATCCGCATCAACAGGCAGCATTTTACCGCAATGGTGATAAACGTTTTGGTGTTGCAACCGCCAAACTTTTGCAAGGCAAAGCACTCTCTTATAACAATATGAATGATACAGATGCAGCATTTGAACTTGTGGCAGAATTTGATCCCCAAAAGACTGCTGCTGTTGCGCTTATTAAACATGCCAACCCTTGTGGTGTTGCTGAAGGGCAGAGTTTGAAAGAGGCTTATTTGAAAGCTTTGAGGTGTGATAATGTTTCGGCATTTGGTGGAATTGTGGCGTTAAACCAAACTCTCGATGAAGGATGTGCAGAAGAGATTATCAAAGTTTTTACGGAAGTGATTATTGCTCCTGATGCAACAATGGCAGCGCGTGAAATTATTGCAAGCAAGAAAAATCTTCGTTTGTTGATAACAGGTGGTGTTCCTGATCCACGTTGTGGAGGGCTTATTGCTAAAACGCTTGCGGGTGGAATTTTAGTGCAGTCACGTGATAATGTGGTGGTGGATGATCTTAAATTGCAAGTGGTGACAAAACGTGCACCAAGTCGAGATGAAATGCGTGATCTTCAATTTGCTTTTCGGGTCGCTAAACACGTCAAATCAAATGCTATTGTTTATGCAAAAAATACTGCAACAGTTGGGATTGGCGCGGGTCAAATGAGTCGTATTGATTCGGCAAGAATTGCTGCGCGTAAAGCGGAAGAAAGTGCAACGATCGCAGGCTTAACACAATCTCTTGCCAAAGGGGCCGTGGTTGCATCAGATGCCTTTTTTCCTTTTGCAGATGGTTTATTGGCAGCTGCTAGCGCAGGGGTTACAGCAGTTATTCAACCAGGTGGCTCCATGCGTGATGAAGAAGTGATTGCCGCTGCTGATGCGCATGATTTAGCGATGGTTTTTACGGGTGTACGGCATTTCCGCCATTAAGAGTTTTGGTAATTATTTCTTTCGAATAAGACCAGTGTTGCAAAGAGCTTGTTGTGTCGGTGTATTTGGTTGTTAGCAGCTGCTAACGCAGGGGTTACAGCAAGTTATTCAACCAGGTCGCTCCATGCGTGATGAAGAAGTGATTGTGGCTTCTGATGCGCATGATTTAGCGATGGTTTTTACAGGTGTACGGCATTTGTATCATTAATGGTTTTGATGACTGCTTTTTTTAAACAAGAGACGTTTTAGATAATCTTAGCATGTTTTAGATGCATATCTGTTATGAAGTTATAACACGACTCTTTTTTGTCATTTGCTTTATATTTATGCCCTAAAGAGGGTAACGTTAGGTTGGAGTAAAGGACATGAATATTTTGCGTTCTTATAGTAATTGGCGCCGTTATCGGCGGACAGTGAATGCGTTAAGTCATCTTTCAACACACGAGCTTAATGATCTTGGCATTTGTCGTGGTGATATTGATTCAGTTGCGCGGCGCCATTCTTATAAATCTCTCTAAAATTTGTTTATAATAGAATTTGAGTAAAGTCTTTAGTTATGAGGAAAGCGGTTATGCGATGTTTTCCTCTCTTTCTGATGTTACCAAGAGAGAATGGATGAGAGAAGCATTTATGTGTTCGCCATAGTTATTTTCTTCGTGCTGTTCCGAAAAGTAACTCTTATTAAAATTCTCAACATAACAGAGAGAGGGTATGCTCTGTTGTGGAATCGGTGCTTCTTTATAGCAAGGTTGTTGAGCATTAACAGCACTGTTTTGTGGTGTGCGTATTTTGTAGTGTATTTTTTAGTCTTTTTGCCGTAGCAGAAAAAGAGAGCCACCTAGAACACCAGCAGCTAAGATAAACCATGTAATAGCGTATGCAAGGTGATTGTTTCGAAATTGCACAACCGTGAGACCAGCAACGGGGAGAGCTCCTTGCCTGGCTGTTTTTTTTCCAGCATCAATGAAATAAGGTGCAACAGTGGACAAACCAAGTTTCTCTGCCATAGCAGGAAGTTCACGCGTGTACCATAAATTCTTGTCCGGATTATTTTTGCGTGGGAAAAAACCATTTTTTTCACTCATGCGCAATAAACCTACAATTGTGGTTTGTTTTTTCTCTGAGAGAGAATCCTGATGAGGTGCGGCATTTGTTTGTGATGGTTCTGAATTTTGGAAGTCATGGAGTGCATCCATAGGAATAAAACCACGATTGACAAAGGTCACGCTATTATCAGCTGCTTGTAAAGGGGTCAAAACCCAATAGCCCGTGGTATTTTGAGCAACAGCAATAACCAGAATATTTTTATTTGTCAAAAATTTTCCTGTGATAATGACAGGGCGATATTCGTCTTTCTCAAAAGTAGTCTTGACCCATTGATTTTGAGGCGGGGCTTTTATGGGAGGCAAATGAACACGTTGATTGGCACTCATGATAAGATTTGTTTTCCAGTTTAATCGTTGTATTTGCCATACACCTAATGCACTAAAGAGAAGAAAAAAACACATACATAATATGCCTAGCAAAAGTGAAGAGAAACGGATAGGTTTTTGTTGAGGCTTTGTCATGGAGGAGGCTGTTTTGTTCATGATAATGCTTCCCTTTAGAGGAGATGGTAACTGTTCTTTTAGCATGCTCCATGTTAAAAAAAAATATTTTCTGTATCTTTTATAGGCAAAGAGAGCAGAATGAGATGATAAGGAACGCAAAAGACTTTACAAAAGACTTGACCTTTTGGTATCGACACCCTATTAAAAGCACACCTTCTCAATAATTCCGTTTAAGGGGGTGTTGTGCGCTCTTTGCGTCCATTCTGTTGTATGGGTATTGGGATTTTAAGAGTTTTTCAGAGTTTAAAGGTGAAGTTTATGTCTCGTGCTTGCGAATTGACAGGAAAAGCAGTTCTTTATGGCAATAATGTTAGCCACGCGAACAATAAAACCCGTCGTCGTTTTTTACCAAATCTTTGCAATGTGACATTGATTTCGGAAGTGTTACAGCAAAATTACCGTTTGCGTGTTTCGGCAAGTGCTTTGCGTTCTGTGGAGCATCGCGGTGGCTTGGATGGTTTTTTGCTTAAAGCTGATGATAAAGAGTTGTCACAACGGGCGCGTTTATTAAAGCGTCAGATCATTAAGAAAAAAGCTGAACAAAAGGCTGAACAGGCGGCGTAATGAGCTTTGTTTATGACACTGTTTGGTCTTTTTTTGTTTTATAGAGGTATTGTTTTTTCCATTTTATAGTTTTTGATCGTTGTATTTCATTGGTTCCATATCCCAGGTTAAAAAAATGTTTTCAGCACGCGATCTTTTATTGGCACGGCAAGAGAGCAGGTATATTGCTTGTTCGATTCTTGCCATGTGTCTTGCTGTGACTGCCTCTAATATTTTGGTGCAGTATCCTGTTTATTGGTTTGGTTTAAATGAACTGCTGACCTATGGCGCTTTTACCTATCCCTTTGCTTTTTTGATTAATGATTTGACCAATCGTTTTTATGGTCCAGCTGCTGCGCGTCGTGTGGTTTATGCTGGTTTTTTTGCTGGTGTTTTTGTTTCTTGGATTTTGGCGACTCCACGGCTTGCAATTGCCTCGAGTTTAGCATTTTTATTCGGGCAACTTCTTGATATTGCTGTTTTTACTCCTTTGCGTCGTAAAGTATGGTGGAAGGCTCCTTTGGCAGCAGCATTGGTGGGGTCGGCTTTGGATACAGTTGTGTTTTTTGCTCTTGCTTTTTCTAGCTCTTTTGCTTTTATCGATCAGATGACAGATTATGCCGATAGTTCAATTATAGAGAGCACTCTTTGGGGAGGAGTTGGGATTCCTGTTTGGTTTTCGCTTGCTATTGGCGATTTTTCTATTAAAATTATTATGAGTTTATTTATGTTAATCCCTTATAGAACAATCCTTAGCGCTATGAAAATGCCTCTTTATCATAGTAGTCATATCAAGAGATGATTTATCTGTTGTTGAAAGCAAATAATAGTCTTTGTTCTCTGATTGTTTTGAAAGTTAGAAAACAGCGCTCTTTGTTTTCTTAAGAGTAGCATTGTAGAATCATTTTCAATATAGACATGTTTCGATATGACCTCAAAAGGTTGTTTTGGTTTTAAAAAGCAGGAGGCTTCTCAAGATTCAGAGCTCTATGCATCCTGGACAATTTAATTTTCTTAAATGTGATTTCTTTTTTGATAATACATTGATTTTAAACAATAAATAAATGTATTCAACTTGTATTGTTAATCCGAATACAATCAGTTTTTCTCATCTCAAAGCCTCTTATATTGAAGCCATTAAAATTGCTCCCTTGCGCGTCAAGAGCAGGGTGGAGCGTGGGTGAAAATACTGCAAAAAGGAGGTAATATATTTCTTTTGAAAACTCTCAAATGCAAGAACTCTCACCATATTTGGAGATGGCAAATAATATGATGATGCTCGTTTGCTGTTTCATCAGTGTAAAAATGGTGGTGCATAATGGTTTTACTGCTATAATTTTTATGGGTGGTACTCGTGAAATGGGACTGAGAGCTCTTTGAGAGATCTTTCTTCAAAAAGCCTGTGTGATTGGCAATATAATAGCATGTTTTAGCATCCTGTTGTGCATGAGGAATGCGATTCTATTAAAGAACCAGAGAAATAACAGCATGAGGCAATGCGGAATCTCCATGAGAGGATGGAAATTATAAGGAATGCTTCACAAATGACTATTGTCCAATGAAAGATAGTTTACAACTTTCTAAGAAAAAGCCGTATTCTGAAATTGAAGAAGAAAAGATGATCATTTTTATTTATGACCAATGATCAAGTAAAAGACAATATATTGAATTATAATAATTTATTGTTTTAAGAATCTCAATATCATAAGATTTTTTTATTTGAAATTTTTTCATGGTCAATCAATAAAAATCACTCTTTTGTATGCCATCAATAGGATTAACGTGTAGATCCATTTTATAAAGGGGAAAGATATCTCTTCTGAATATTCTTAAATGCAAGAGTCTTTGTGTATTGAAAGCTGAAAAAGAAAAAATAGTGATATTGGTTTTACCCTTATAAGAAGACAAGCTTTATGGAGAGAGGCATAGTATTGTGATTTTGATCGTGTGCAATGGTTTGTCTGCTTAAAGGTATGGCTTATCGCATTATGCTGTAAAACACCGTTGTTTGAGGTACAATGATATAAGCATATAAGATTTTATACGTTCAATGTTTTTAGAAGGTGTTGTATGCATATTCAGGATAGGATTTGCTCGTAGAGCCAAGTAAACCTACGAATGGTCAACAGGTGAAATCCATTGAGAGTAGCTGGATTGTTTACAGTCTGGCACGAGTAGGAATCTTCCTCATTTGAGGTGTGGAGAGGGGATCAATAAACCAATTTTTTAAGAAATTCTTCTGGTTTTAATTGCTTTAATTTTATGGTTTTAGAGCTCATTGCAGCATTCTCTATTCTCCTTTTAAGCCCAAGGTTTTGTGTGGTTTCAGCATAGCTTTTTTGGTCATTTGTCATCTTGGTTTGGTTAACAATAAATTCTTTGGCGAGAGCTCCTTATCCTGCGTTGGAGGTACTACGAGGGTACTTAAATGTGAACGAATTTCATTTTTATGGATCGTGGCTGCGATGATGTGGTCTTATCTGCATTTTCTTTACGCTTCATTGTTTTGATCGCTTGAAGAATTCTTTTTGCTGCTCTGAAAGAGCAGTTATTCACCCATTCTGAACGTGTTGTTTGACGTATTCAACCACCAAACACGGCATCTTTATGCTGCTTCTTTGATAATAAATATCGTATTTTACCATAGTTTCACTGGATGATTGGGGTGCTGCTGTTTATTGTTTGGTGTCTGTTTCCTATCAGCATTTGGTGTTTCATGTTTACGGTAATGGGGTGTTGCAGAGCAGTAGCCATAAAGTTCATTGTTGCTTATTTTTCGCATCATATGAGCGCATATATCACATAGCTGCCCTCTCTTTTTTTTATCGCAGTGGTATGGAAAAAAGGAAACAGGGCTATTTAGCGCATATTTTCATTTTTTGGTAAACGCGTTCTTGAAAGAGGGAGAGCAAAATAAAAAGCACAAAGTTTTTTAATGCTTCTTAAGAGAATGAGGGTTTTTATTGCTAAAGAGGGCTTCTAATTGCTTTGTTATAGCGTTGGCGAGTTCTTCGGCATTCATAATTGTTACAGCATGCCGGTAATAGCGCGTGACATCGTGACCAATGCCAATGGCAATGAGTTCTATAGGAGAGTGTGTTTGGATTTCTTGAATCACCGCGCGTAAATGTTTTTCTAAATAATTACTGGAATTAACCGATAGTGTTGAATCATCAACAGGGGCTCCATCGGAAATGACCATGAGAATGCGACGTTGTTCACGTCGCGCTAAAAGGCGTTGATGGGCCCAAATCAATGCTTCACCGTCGATATTTTCTTTCAATAATCCCTCCTGCATCATGAGACCTAAATTGCGTCGTGCACGACGCCATGGGGTATCAGCATTTTTATAGATTATGTGGCATAAATCATTAAGGCGACCAGGATGATTGGGTTTGTTTTGGCTAAGCCACTGTTCGCGCGATTGTCCTCCTTTCCAAGTTTTGGTGGTAAAGCCTAAAATTTCAACTTTTACACCGCAACGTTCAAGAGTTTGTGCCAAAATATCCGCACAACTTGCTGCAACTGTAATGGGGCGTCCTCGCATGGAGCCTGAATTGTCAATGAGGAGTGAAACAACGGTATCGCGAAATTGGGTATTGCTTTCCATTTTGAAAGAAAGGGGTTGCATGGGATCAATGATCAGGCGTGAAAGCCGTGCGGTATCGAGATATCCTTCTTCAAGGTCAAAGGTCCAATTGCGATTTTGTTGTGCCATAAGGCGGCGTTGTAGACGATTTGCTAAGCGCCCAACAATATTTTGCAGATGATTGATTTGTCTATCAAGATAACGACGCAAGTGATCCAATTCGCTTTCAGAACAAAAATCCGTCGCCTCCAAAACTTCATCAAACTGACGGGTGAAAACTTTATAGTCAGCAAGTCTTTCTATTTGCTCTGAAACAGTAAAAAGACGTTTGGAGTGATTCGATTCTTTTTGCCTAGAACCTCTTTCTTGCTCTTTTGCATCTTTATGATTGTCATTTGACTTTGTTGCTTTGGTTTTTCCTTTGTCTTGCACGTCACTTTCTTGTTCAGTGGCGGCTTGTTCTTCGTTCTTAGTGTGTTTTGGTTTTTTGCTTTCGTTGTCTGTTTTGTTTGGCGGTTCACACGCGTTTGTTGATTTTTGATTGTTTATGTTGCTCGATGTTTCTTCAAATTGCGCCGCCATTTTTAATGCAACAAGCATTTGGCGAACAATCTGCGCAAATGCATGTTGATCGTGAATATGATGGGTCAGTTCATTGAGTTGTTTAGCAGCCTTTTGCTCAATTTCTTGACGCCATAACTCTAATACGGATCCTGCTTCTTCAGGGGGAGGGCGTTTTGTTATTTTTTCGCGCAATAAAAGCGCAATTGCTTCTTGAATGGGGGCTTCACTTTGGCTAGTAATTTTTTGATAATGAGCTCTTTGATATTTATCAGCAAGCATGCCATCAAGATTTTGTGCAATGCCTTCCATACTTAAAGTGCCGATTGCTTCAACACGTGTTTGCTCAAGAGCATCAAAGATAGCACGTGCTGCCGATTCTCGTGGGGAAAATTGTTGGTGAATGTGCGTGTCATGCCATGCTGTGCGTAGCGCCATGGAATCACCTAATCCGCGGCGGATTGTTATATCTTTATCTGTTGCCTGTTGTGGGAGTTCCGGTAAACAGGCGTGTTTTTCACTTAAAGATGGTCGGTTATGGCTAAAGGAAACTTCAAGGTTGGGCGTACCAGCAATGGCACGGATACAAGTGGAAAGCGCTTTTTTAAAAGCTTCAGCATCAAGGCCGCTGTGGGAGGAGTCATTTGTTAGGTTTTTTTGGTCACCAGTATTGGTAGCCATGATCGATATATTCCTTAAGGCGAAACACCGTGAATGAGAGATTCGAGAAGCTCTTCTCCAAAGGCACGTTGATAAAATTCTGCGACCATAGCACGTTCAAGTTCATCACATTTATTGAGAAAAGTAAGCCGAAAGGCAAAACCAGTATTTTGAAAAATTGTCGTATTTTCTGCCCACGTAATGACAGTGCGCGGGCTCATGACTGTGGAAAGATCTCCATTGATAAAAGATTGACGTACCATATCCGCAACATGAACCATTTGTGAAATCGTCTTTTTGCCCTCTGTTGTTTGAAAAGATTTGACCTTGGAACAAACAATGTCAACTTCTTTATCATGGGGTAAATAATTGAGGATCGTTACAATGGACCAACGATCCATTTGTGCTTGATTGATTTGTTGTGTACCATGATAGAGCCCTGTTGTATCACCAAGACCAACGGTATTTGCAGTAGCAAAAAGACGAAAGGCTGGATGAGGCGTGATGACACGGCTTTGATCAAGTAGGCTTAGGCGTCCAGATGCTTCAAGGACGCGCTGGATGACAAACATAACATCAGGACGTCCTGCATCATATTCATCGAAAACGAGGGCAATATTGTTTTGATAAGCCCATGGCAAAATACCTTCTTTAAATTCAGTGATTTGTAAGCCATCTTTTAAAACAATGGCATCTTTTCCTACCAAATCAATACGGCTTACATGACTGTCGAGATTAATGCGGATACAAGGCCAATTAAGACGTGCCGCAACTTGTTCAATATGTGTTGATTTACCTGTACCGTGATAGCCGGAAACCATGACACGGCGGTTAAATGCAAAACCTGCTAAAATCGCTAAAGTCGTTTGCTGATCAAAAAGATAATCGGGATCTACATCGGGAACATGGGAGCTTTTCGTACTAAAGGCTGGAACTTTCATATCCGTATCAATGTGAAACAGATCACGAGCGCAGAGTATGGTATCGGGCACATTTTCAACTGTAAGCTTTGTCATTGTTTTTCTGGAAGGGAGAGAACGCTATTTTCGGTTGTTAAAAAATGATACAGGACTTAAAGCACTTATGCAATGCCCTATGGTAAAAGTCTTAAATGTGAAAGAAACTCTTCGTGTTTTATAATATTTTGCGAAAGCAGAGATCATTCGAATGAAGAGTGAAGTTGTTAGGTGCGATTTTCCTTAGCATAAAGCAAATTTAGGGGCAAATGATAGGTGTGTAAAACATCACGAAAGCGCTCTTCTTAAAGAATGATTGTCACTATTAGAGACAGGATGGTGTTTTCTGACTTGCTCTTTTACATTTTTTATAATTCGAACAGAATAGAGCTCTTTGAATGTACGCTTTTTAGCACAAACCAGATTTTTTGAGTAAATTATAGGCATGTAAAACATCGCGAAAGCGCTCCTCTGAAGAACGGTTACCGCCATTGGAATCTGGATGATGCTTTTTTACCAGCTCTTTATATTTTGCTTTAATATCTTCAGATGTCGCGTTTGCTGGTAACCCTAAGGTATCAAAAGCTTTGGCTTCTAAAGGTTTTAGCCTTCGCGATGCATTATTGCTTGCATGACGCCCAGTAAATAGTGCGAAGGGATCACGCATACGATTTTGATAGGCAGCTGTACCAGAGCGAATTTGTGCGTAATTGGCAGCTGTTTTTTTTGATGTTCCATTGCTCAAATCCGTCGGCCACGTTGGGCGATGCCCTGTGAGAGCATCTTTTTGGAACTTGGCAATATCTTTATCACTAAGACCAGAGAAATAATTAAAATTTTTGTTATAGGCACGCACATGCTCAATGCAAAAATGGAGATACTGTCCTTCGTGATTTCGGCCCGCTGGTGCTTTATGGGATGCCGATTTTTCACACCCTTCCCATTGGCACTGTTGTGTTTCTGATTCAGCTTTTTGTTTTTTATTGGAGCTGATTCGAATTGAGTCGAATAATTTAGATGTTATTGTCATATCTTTGATTTATGCAAAATCGATTGATTTTACAAGAATTGACTTTTGAAAAAATTATTTTCACATTCGTTTGCTAGTGAAAAAAATGCTTTTGTACCATGCATTTTAGGAAGGAATAAAAAATGTCTACAACAGTTCAAACAACAATTAACAGGAAGCTTCAGGATGCTTTTCATCCACAAAAACTTGAGGTGATTAATGAGAGCCATCTGCATGAGGGACATCCACATGATGAACATGCTTTTGATGGTAAAGGAGAAACGCATTTTCGGGTGAAAATTTTCTCTTCTGCTTTTGCAGGCAAGACACGTGTAGAAATCCATCGAGCGATTTATCACGTTTTACAAAAAGAGCTTGCAACCTGTGTGCATGCTTTAGCGCTTGAGGTTGAATCGATTTAATATTTTACTTTTGTTCAAAAATTTTTAAGAGCGAAATAGAGTTTTTTCAGATATAAAAAGCGCAGAAATCTATCGGGTGATTGTATCTCAGTTTTATAGAATGGATTCGTAAATCTGTATTCGTGCTTTGGCGCTTAAGATTACATCGGTTTTATTTTCTCTTTTTGGATAAATATTTCAAGAACGTGGGTGCGCCTTTTGATAAATTTCCAATAAGTGGTCCGTATCAACGTGGGTATAGGCTTGGGTGGTGGAAAGACTCGCATGGCCGAGAAGTTCTTGAATCGTGCGTAAATCTCCTCCCCTTGATAAAAGATGTGTGGCAAAGGAATGGCGCAATGTATGGGGCGTTGCTGTTTCTGGTAAACCAAGCTGTGCTCGTAAGTTTCGCATAGCACGTTGAATGATGGCTGCTTGTAGGGGGCCACCCCTTGCACCTCGGAACATTGGTTGGTTGTCTCCTAAAGGGTATGGGCAGCATTTAAGATAATTTTGTACGGCTTCGTGAACAACGTTGATGAGAGGAACAAGGCGCGTTTTTCCTCCTTTGCCTGTTACGAATAAGCTTCTTTTCTGGGGGTCAGAAAATTGTTCGGGGGTGAGGCTTAAAGCTTCAGATATCCGTATTCCACAGCCATAGAGGAGGACGAAAACAGCAGTATTACGAGCGATAATCCATGGTTCATTTTCTTGTTGATTTTCTTGTTTTACTAAATGCAGTGCTGATTTTATCGCTAAAGGTTTTGGTAGGGATTTGGGGTGTTTTGGGGTGCGAACAAGCTTCGCAGCAGGAATGTTGACAATTCTTTCACGAGATAAGTAGCTGAAAAAAGAACGCAACCCCGCCATTCCTCGGCTCAAGGAACGCGTACTTATCTTGCTCGCACGCCGATAAGCCAAATAAGATCGCAAATCAACAACACGCAAATTGGCAAGATCATTGAAGGTTGGTTTATGTCCTAAATGTTGACAGAGAAAAGACAAAAATTGTCGCGTATCACGTTCATAGGCTTCTACTGTTTTTACAGCCATGCGACGTGTTTCGAGCAGACAATCCAGCCAATTTTTTCTTGCGCTCAAAACAGCATGATCTGCTGGAATAAGAGGAATATTTTCATCTTTTCTCGTATCATCTTTTAGGGACATTTTTTAATTGAGGGTCTCTTTCTTAGTCGGTTCTTCACTTTTCTCATTTTGTGATTGCACTTCGCTATTGGCAAGCTGTTTTTCACCTTTGAGAGAGAGTATCTTTAAAAGATTATTTGTTGACATAAGATGCGCAAAGATCAATCCTAAAAAGCCATTTTTATGGAGCTTTGCAAGTTGACTTGCGGAGAGTTTATTCAGTTTTTCTTCATCAACAATCCAAAAGTGCTCTAATTGCGCTGAAAGACCTTTGTCGTTCTTCACATTGATGGATTTTTGACTGAGAAGATCCATCTCTACAAGGGCGTCAATAAACTCAGCTGTTTTTTCCATAGCGATTTTGAAGCTTTCAAGAAAACGAATGCGCTCTTCCATAAAGGGAGAAATAGAACCATCGGAATTAAAAAGTTCTGTGCCGGTTACTTCATTAAACATGCCTGATTTTTGATCAAAGCAAACAGAAAGCTCTTTTTCATTGCTCAGTTGAGCAAGAACAAAAGGATAGCGGCGGACAAAAGCTGGAACATAAGTATTTGTTTTCCAACTCTTATCAGAGTCTATATAATCATTTTCATCGTTAGAAAGACCAACAAGAGCAGCAGATGTATAATGTCGTTTCTTTTGTTCGTCTTCTGCGGACATAAATAAAATGGGATAATCTAGTGCTGCTTGAAAATATTCACTACTTGCTAAAGGAACCCAGTGGGTGTCTTTGGCGAAAGACATATCACTTGGAGGGGCAAATTTAAGGTTTTTATGAGAAACTTTGTTGATTGGGGTGATATCTTTGTAAAATAGCATAACATTTGCCATAAGACTTCTCCTTGTATTAATTTGCTTTGTTACCAAGAAAAACTTTGAGAAAGATATGTCTCATATGGCAACAAGATTGAAAGAAAATTATTAGATTATAAGGATTCGTTTGTGAGAGATAATGTTTTTGCATGAAGTATAATCAAAAAAAGCTTAAAAATAAAGTCTATCTTGCCATTATTGGTCATGCCCATGGCATAAAAGGCGATGTTTTGGTTAAGATCTTAAGTGATAAACCGCAGTATTTAAAAACTTACGGTACTCTTTATGATGATATGGGGCGCTGTTATGAAATTGTAACGCTTCGCATGCAAAAAAACAATGCGATTGTGCATTTTAAAGGAATTGAAAATCGCAATGCTGCCGAGGCTTTAAAAGGGATTCGCCTCTATGTTAGTCGAGATCAATTGGTAGAGGATTTAACGGAGGATGAATTTTATCAAGCCGATTTAATAGGGCTTAGTATTCAAGATGGTGTTGGTCAAATCTTGGGCGAGGTGAGTGGTTTTTTTAATTTTGGCGCTGGTGATTTGCTTGAAATGCGGTTGAATACGGGTAAAACTGTGCTTATTCCCTTTAGTAAGGCAGCTGTGCCAGAAATTTGCCTTGCTGCTGGCTTTTTGGTTGTTGATCCAGTGGCAGCTGGTTTAAGTGATATATGAGAAAAGAATAAATCACCTGGAACTCCAAAAAATAACAATGAAAGTACAAAATAAAAAGGAAAAATGAAGGCATGTAAAGATGTCTTTCTTAAGCAGGATAAATTTTACAGTAGGGGATGTGGGGCTGGGACGCAGAGTCTATGGGTGCTTTTGCTTTGAATAAATATCATGGCATTGAGTATGAGCTGGTTGGTGTTGGTTTTGTACGGCTTAGGATTACAAGCTAGAGATGAAAGAATGAAAAAATGAAGTTTCAAGCGCGCATTTTAACACTTTATCCTGAAATGTTTCCTGGTTTTTTGGGTTATTCTTTAGCTGGACAAGCTTTAGCCCGAGGCATATGGTCATTGGAGACAGTGCAGATTAGAGATTTTGCTTTGGATAAACACCATAGTGTTGATGATACACCAGCTGGTGGGGGAGCTGGTATGGTGATGCGGGCGGATGTGTTAGCGGCTGCATTGGATAGTTGTCCAAATGATTCGCTACGGTTGTTGATGAGTCCTCGTGGGCGACCTTTTGATCAAAATTATGCACGTTCTCTCGCGTGTGAGACGGGTGTGACATTGGTTTGTGGACGTTTTGAAGGTGTCGATGAACGGGTCATAGAAGCGCGGAAATTGGAAGAGGTATCCATTGGAGATTATATTCTTTCAGGGGGTGAAACGGCGGCATTGGTTCTTTTGGATGCTATTATACGTCTTCTCCCTGGTGTGATGGGTAATGAGGCTTCTGCAAAATGGGAAAGTTTTGAGAATGGTTTGCTGGAACATCCTCAGTATACGCGTCCTGCTCTTTTTGAAGGACGCGCTATCCCACCGGTGTTAACATCAGGACATCACAAAGCTATTGCTGATTGGCGCCAACAACAAGCTGAATTGTTAACACTTCAACGTCGTCCTGATCTTTATGTGCGTTATGAGAAAAATCGTCATAAAACTTGATTCATATTGTAAGGTGGTGTATTGCATGGCTCTCTTTTTAGAGAATTTTTATATAAGGTTTTTCTGTAGTTCCAAAATTAAAATCAAGGAATGGTGTATTCGCTCCTGTGTAATGCATAGCCTAAAGAACTTCTTTTCTTTGTATGAGAGAGCTTTTTTCGGCAAGAGTTGAGCGCTCTGACTGTTCGATAAAGAACATGAAGGATAAAGGAAATGAATATTATCGCACAGCTCGAAGCTGAACAATGTGCAAAAATTGAAGCAAAACGCCAACTGCCTGCTTTTAAACCAGGAGATACCGTTCGTGTTATGGTGCGCGTGACCGAAGGAACACGTACCCGTGTTCAAGCTTATGAAGGAATTTGTATTGCACGTTCAGGTGGTGGGTTGAATGAAACGTTCACTGTGCGCAAGATTTCTTATGGTGAAGGCGTTGAACGGGTCTTTCCGGTTTATTCTCCTCTTATTGAGGGGGTTGAGCTGGTGCGCCGCGGTAAAGTACGCCGTGCAAAGCTCTATTATCTTCGTGGTTTGAGAGGTAAAGCTGCACGTATCGCTGAAAAGAGAGATTACCGCAAAAAAAGTGAAAAGGTTGCTGAAATCGCAAAAGCCGCAGCTGTCAGTGAAGAGGCATCAACGCAAGCCGCTGAATAAAGACTGCTTGTCGCTGAAATTTGTGCAAGAGTGACTTTATATTACATATTTTTATCCTGCATGATTCGTATATCCAGTTAAAGGAGTGGCTTTGAGGATGCCTAAAAATGTTAGGCCTCTCAAAGTCTCTGTATTTTGTTTCTCTTAAATTATAGTGTGAAACTCAAGTTCTTTTGGCGATATTGTTGGTATTTAAAAATAGGCATCAATATGCTTGGAAAAATGTATGTTTTATTTTGTGAAATGATGTTAGACCTTTGACGTGAGAGTAAAATTGTATTAGATTAAAGCCTGTTTTACGGATACATGTTGGTAAAACAATCGGTTTTTTTATGCGTGACCTTTAATCCGTTATTTGAGACAACCGACCTGTAATATTGGCATTTTGAAATGCCAAATAAATGGAAATGATCATGAATCCAGTCATTTTGTGCGAACCTTATCGCTCATCATGGGGGTGCATCGTCATGATGAGGTTGTAGTAAAAGCCAGGTCAGGATATTTTATGGCAGAAACAATTAGGATAAAAGAGCGCCCTCGTTCTCCTCATATAAGTATTTATCGTTGGACCATTACGATGGCTATGTCAATTGCACATCGTATCACCGGTATGGCTCTTTATTTTGGAATGGTCTTTCTCGCTCTTTGGTTAATGGCGGTGGCTTGTGGAGCTGAGGCATTTAAAACAATTCAGGAGATTTATAGTTCTTTGCCTGGGCTTTGTATCTTGTTTCTTTATACCCTTGCTGGGGTTCATCACATGGTGGGCGGACTTCGTCATATTGTTTGGGATCTGAAACCTTGCCTTTTAGATAAAAAAAAGGCAACTGTAACTGCCTGGGCAACAGTGTTTATTTCTCTTATTGTTACTCTTACGATTTGGATTGTTGGATATAACATTGTTTAGCTGGGGGTGGAGAGGGCTATGAAAAAAGATTTTCGAACGGAACTTGCCAAAGTACGTGGACGTGGAAGTGCACATGAGGGAACAGAGCATTTTTGGTTGCAGCGGTTGACAGGTTTTATAAATCTACCACTTTTAGTCTTTTTTATTGTTCTTATTCTCTCACTGGTTGGAGCAGATTATAGCACTGTGCGTGCACGGCTTGCTCATCCTGTCGTGGCTATTTTAATGGGGTTGTTCGCTGTTTCAGTCCTTTATCATATGAAGCTTGGAATGCAGGTGGTTATTGAAGATTATATTCCACGTGAAGGTTTCCGGATATTCTTTTTGGCATTAAACATTTTGTTTTGTTTTGTTTTGGGGGGAGTTATCATTTTTGCTCTTTTGAAAATTGCGTTAGGGGGTTAAGCAGTATGGCGAGTACAGGATCATCTCTTGGTGCTAGAGCAGGTAATGCCCCTTATTGCACTGTAGATCATAAATTCGATGTCGTTGTTGTTGGCGCAGGTGGTGCTGGTTTGCGGGCAACACTTGGGATGGCAGAGCAGGGATTAAAAACAGCCTGTATCACAAAAGTTTTTCCTACACGGTCGCATACGGTTGCTGCACAAGGTGGTATTGCCGCCTCGCTTTCCAATATGGGGCCTGATAATTGGCAGTGGCATTTATATGATACCGTGAAAGGATCTGATTGGTTGGGCGATACCGATGCAATGGAATATTTGGTACGGAACGCCCCTGCTGCTGTCTATGAATTAGAACATTATGGGGTGCCTTTTTCACGGACGCAAGAAGGTAAAATTTATCAACGTCCCTTTGGTGGGCATACAACACAATTTGGTGAAGGTCCACCTGTGCAGAGGACTTGTGCGGCGGCTGATCGCACGGGACATGCCATTTTGCATACCCTTTATGGACAGAGTTTAAAACATAATGCACAATTCTTTATTGAATATTTTGCGCTTGATCTCATTATGACTGATGGTGTGTGTACAGGGGTTGTAGCGTGGAACCTTGATGATGGTACAATACACCGTTTTTCTGCCAAGATGGTTGTTCTGGCAACCGGTGGCTATGGACGTGCTTATTTTTCAGCAACATCAGCTCATACCTGTACGGGTGATGGTGGGGGAATGATCGCCCGTGCTGGATTACCACTTCAAGATATGGAATTTGTGCAATTTCATCCTACAGGGATTTATGGTTCGGGTTGCTTAATTACAGAAGGCGCGCGTGGTGAGGGAGGCTATTTGATCAATTCTGAAGGTGAGCGCTTTATGGAACGCTATGCACCTTCCTTTAAAGATTTGGCTTCGCGGGATTTGGTTTCACGCTGTATAACCCTTGAAATTCGTGAAGGGCGCGGCGTTGGTCCAAGAAAGGACCATATCCATTTGGTCCTCAGTCATATTGATCCTGCTATCTTGCATGAACGTTTACCAGGGATTTCTGAATCAGCACGGATTTTCGCAGGAGTTGATGTGACAAAAGAACCGATCCCCATCCTTCCAACAGTGCATTATAATATGGGCGGTATTCCTACCAATTATTACGGAGAAGTTCTCAATCCAACCGCTGATTCGCCTGATCGTGTTCAACCAGGTTTGATGGCGGTGGGCGAGGCTGGATGTGCCTCTGTTCACGGCGCTAATCGTTTGGGATCAAATTCATTAATTGATTTGGTCGTGTTTGGTCGTGCCGCTGCAATTCGTGCTGGTGAAGTAATTGATCGAGATGCGGAAATTCCTCCTCTTAATGAGGTTGCTGTTGACGAAATTATCGCGCGTTTTGATCGATTGCGGTTTGCTCGAGGAACAATGCCAACAGCTGTATTGCGTGAAAAAATGCAGCGCACTATGCAAGAAGATGCTGCTGTCTTCCGTACCGAAGATTCGTTGCAACAAGGATGTCGAAGAATAAGTCAAATTTGGGGTGAATTAGCTGATCTTAAAGTCACGGATCGCTCATTGATATGGAATTCTGATTTGGTCGAAACATTAGAGCTTGAGAATCTGATGGCCAATGCAATTACCACTGTTTATTCTGCAGAAGCGCGTTTAGAAAGTCGGGGTGCTCATGCACGTGAAGATTATCCAGAGCGGGACGATAAAAATTGGCGTAAACATACGCTTTCTCATTTGTCCAAAGATGGGAAGGTGACTTTATCCTATCGACCTGTCCATATTGATCCATTAACATCTGAAGCAGATGGTGGTATCGACTTAAAGCGCATTGCACCTAAAAAACGTGTTTACTGAGGGGAGAATGGATTATGGTACAAATTAAGCTTCCCAAAAATTCTCAGGTAAAACCAGGAAAGGTGTGGCCTAAACCTGAAGGTGCTACACAACTAACAGAATTTCATGTTTATCGTTGGTCACCGGATGATGAGGAGAATCCGCATCTGGATACCTATTATGTAGATCGCTCCGCTTGTGGTCCTATGATTCTGGATGGGCTTTTGTTTATTAAGAATCATATTGATCCAACTTTAACACTTCGTCGATCATGCCGTGAAGGTATTTGTGGTTCGTGTGCTATGAATATTGATGGAGCCAATACGCTGGCTTGTACCAAAGGTATGGATGATGTAAAGCATCCCATTAAGGTCTATCCTTTGCCTTCTATGCCGGTAGTTAAAGATTTGGTTCCTGATTTAAAGCGCTTTTATGCACAACATCGTGTGATTGAACCTTGGCTGCAAACCGTTTCACCTGAACCTGCTAAAGAATGGTTACAAAGTCATTCTGACCGGCAAAAAATTGATGGTCTTTATGAATGTATTTTGTGCGCCTGTTGTCAGACTTCATGTCCCAGTTATTGGTGGAATGGCGATCGATATTTGGGGCCAGCTATTTTGCTCCAAGCTTATCGCTGGATTGCTGATTCTCGTGATGAAATGTGTGGTGAGCGTCTCGATAATTTAGAGGATCCCTTCCGCCTTTATCGGTGCCATACGATTATGAATTGTGCGCAAACTTGTCCAAAGGGGCTCAATCCTGCAAAGGCAATTGCTGAGATTAAAAAACTCATGGTTGAACGCCGTCTTTAAAAGTTCATCTGTTCATGAGGGTAAAGTAGGGGGGGCTCCCTATTTTTGTATTTTTTGTCCCAAAGAGAGTCTTTATGAATGTATTCTGTGCGTCTGTTGTCAGACTTCATGTCCCAGTTATTGGTGGAATGGTGATCGCCCTTTGGAGCCAGCTATTTTGCTCCAAGCTTATCGCTTAGATTGGCTTACTCTCGTGATGAAATGTGTGGTGAGCGTCTCGATAATTTAGAGGATCCCTTCCGCCTTTATCGGTGCCATACGATTATGAATTGTGCGCAAACTTGTCCAAAGGGGCTCAATCCTGCAAAGGCAATTGCTGAGATTAAAAAACTCATGGTTGAACGCCGTCTTTAAAAGTTCATCTGTTCATGAGGGTAAAGTAGGGGGGGCTCCCTATTTTTGTATTTTTTGTCCCAAAGAGAGTCTTTATGAATGTATTCTGTGCGTCTGTTGTCAGACTTCATGTCCCAGTTATTGGTGGAATGGTGATCGCCCTTTGGAGCCAGCTATTTTGCTCCAAGCTTATCGCTTAGATTGGCTTACTCTCGTGATGAAATGTGTGGTGAG